>SKID01000081.1 GCA_007116605.1 Tissierellia bacterium | reverse complement strand
CTGAATTTCGGTAAAAAATAATTTTTTCGACATTTGTTATTAAGCTATGTTTCAAATTAACCATTTGATACACGATACAATATCTATCAACGTTTATTATGAACGCTTTAAGTGCTAAAAAATTAACCACTTTTTAACCACTAGGTATTGGATAGAGGGGTTAAATTCAATAAATAAGGTTTCAAAAAACGTTGAAATATAAACAATCTTAACAATAATAAATAAAAATTCATATTAAATGCGTATCCGACCTTCGGCACCAGTGATTGCAATGCTTAGAGCAGACTGTAGAGTCTGCTCTTTTTGGTTTTTTGGTGATTTAATGATCCTTTTGTTATCTCATTTGGTAAACAGTTTTAAGAGCAAATCAATCTCCCATTCTGTCTCTTGAAGAAAGGATTCGTTAGAATCAGTTAGACACCAATTAACAATATTTCCTCTTACAAATTTAATAAAAAAAGAGGCCACATACTCTGGAGTGTAGTCATTTTTAATTAAACCATCTTTGATGGCTTTTTTTGTACAATCAAAGACATGCTTATAATAAGACCTTTCCCAACTGACAGCCTGTTTGTTCATAGATAAAAGAATCGATTTGTAGTACTCAATGACAAGTTGTTTATCAAAGCTAACCACAAAAGCAGTTTGATCTAGAAGGATAGCTTTAAGAGACGCTAATGGGTTTTCAAGGTTATATTTTGTGGAGTTGACTTCTATAAGCTCATCATAAATCATAAAAGATTCATTGACTAATTCTTGCTTTGATTGATAGTGGTGGTAAAAAGCACCAATTGAAATATCAGCAGCTTGGCATACATCACGTATTGTCATTTGGTCCAAGCCTTTTTCTATTGCGAGATAACGTGCTGCATGCATTATTTTTTTCCTAGTTTGATCAGATTGATATGATTTTAAAGACATAGTAATTTATCCAACCTTATTAATAATTTTTTCTATTATATCATGAAATAAGATTTAATTAGTAGTTAATTTATCCGATGACTAACAATCGCTAACATTCAGTTGGCGTTTAAATGTCATCTTAATCCAAGACTCCTGTTTTAATGACCTTGTAATCCAATTAACAAGATTATTGATTTAGACACTGTTTAAGATGATAACTGAATATAAGAAAAACTATTTTTGACAGACTAAATAGAATAGCACTCGTGGGTTTACTTTGTTATTAAGAACCTGAAAAACATTAATGAATCTTGTTGAGTTTTTTACTAAACTATGGTACAATTTAATAAAACACACCGAACAAAGTTCGGTATAGGGTATGGAGGCGAACATGAAAAAAGATCAGCTTATTTGCGAATTAGTAGATAGTTATGGTGACTGGTTCAATGACGACGAAGCTTATCAAAAAGGAAAGATGTCGAAAAATCTTTATCCTTACACAGAAATGTTTAGACCTATTGAAATTAATCGCTTAGAAATCAAGAATCGTTTAGTGATGGCACCTATGGGAAATATCTCCATGTGTGACGAAACAGGAAGACCTAATGATCAAATGCTTGAATATTATTTTGCAAGAGCAAAAGGCGGAATTGGGCTTATCACAACTGGTCTTGTTCCAGTGAGTCATGGCATTGATCCAACGGTAACTGAGCCTGAAGGGATGACTTATTTCCCGAGAATTGATCGTACGAGAAGTGTAATGGCTGGTTGGAGAGATTTGTCAGCTGGCGTTCACAATTATGGTGCAAAGATATTTATTCAGTTAACTCCTGGATTAGGCAGGGTAGGCAATCCTCAATGTTTATTGACAATGAAGAAGTTTCCTAAATCAGCATCCATTAATCCTAATTTCTACATGCCTCAGATTCCTTGTTTACCGTTAAGTGATCGAAAGCTCAAGAAAATAATTAAGAATATTGGACAGGCTTCAGCTGATGCCAAGGCCTTTAATATTGATGGGGTTTATTTGCATGGGCATGAAGGCTATCTCCTTGAGCAACTAACAAATCCAGCTTTTAATAGAAGAAAAATAGGATCTTATTCCAATTGGCAAGCTTTTGGAATAGATATGATTAAAGAAATACGAAGAAGAGTGGGTCCTGATTATCCAATAATGTATCGAATTGATTTATCACTTGCATTAAATGAGGTCTATGGGGATAAAATGAACATTAAGGATCTTAGAAAATTCAAAAATGGCAGAACAATAGACATGACATTAGAGTATATGGGTAATTTAGTTAAAGCAGGTGTCGATATATTTGATGTGGATTTAGGTTGCTATGATAATTGGTGGCTACCTCATCCTCCAGCTAGTATGCCTCCAGGATGTTTTTTAAGTATTTCTCAATTAGCCAAAGACTATTTTGAAAAGAACAAGATTTTATCAAATGCTGGAAAACTTGTTCCTGTAGTAGCAGTAGGCAAGTTAGGTTACCCAGATTTGGCAGAACAAGCTTTGCGAGATCAACAATGTGATATGGTAATGCTAGGTAGACCGGTTCTAGCAGATCCTGAATGGCCTAATAAAGCATATAACGGATGTGTTGAAGACATTATTCCTTGTATCGGATGTCAAGAAGGTTGCATT
Organism: Tissierellia bacterium; assembly: GCA_007116605.1. Lineage (GTDB taxonomy): Bacteria > Bacillota > Clostridia > Tissierellales > Dethiosulfatibacteraceae > 38-11. The sequence goes on along the minus strand of SKID01000081.1, from coordinate 2,886 downwards.
AATGAGTTTGTTGAAGGAGGTCATCCCCAGTGCGCAGTAAATCCTAGGACTAGTTTTGAATATAAGATGTCTGAGGAGTTAAATCTTGCTATTCATAAAAAAAGAATTGGTGTCATTGGTGCAGGACCGGCAGGTATCATGGCGGCTGTCATGGCTGCGAAAAGAGGACATGACGTCACTTTAGTAGAAAAAGGAAATCAAGTAGGTGGCAAAATTAATGCAGCTGCTATTCCTAAAATAAAGTACGAAGTTGAAAATTATAAGAATTATTTGGAAAAGCAACTAGAAAAAACGAGGGCACAACATCAATTACAGTATATAGATAATTTTGAGGCAACGATAGAATGGCTAAAAGAAAAAGAATTTGATTCTGTCATCTTTGCCACTGGTGCAGAAGAACAGTCTATATCCATGCAGGGGAATGAGAAGGTTAACTGTATTGAAGGAACTGAATTATTATTGAATCCTGAGAAAATTGGAGATGCACAAAGGGTCGTGATTATTGGTGGAGGCGTTGTTGGCTGTGAAATTGCTTATTGGTTAAAACATGAGCATGGTAAAGACGTAAAAGTTGTTGAGATGAGCAAGCATTTCATGAATCATGTCTGCACTGCTAATAGGGGTTATTTATTGTATTATCTTGAAAAATCAAATGTTGAATTGCTTAATTGCACAAAATTCATTGGTTTCCATAATAACCAGGTAAAAGTTTTGCAAAATGTATCTAAAACTGTACCAAATCCTTACTTAACTTGGAGACCGGTACTTCCAGAAAATGTAGAAAATCCATTTGCTCCTAAATATTTGGTGGATGAAAAAGAAAGATTGCTGGATGCGGATCTGGTTGTTTTTGCAATAGGAAATAAGCCTTTAGATACATTGTATAAAGAAGCATTTGAAAATAAAGTGGCAAAAGAAATATTTAATATTGGAGATAGTTTAAAAGGCGGCAAGGTTTTAGAGGCGACTAGAGCTGCGAATACCATAGCTAGAAATATTTAGGGGGGATTCTTTTGTATGATTATAAAATGGATCTAAGTGAAGAAGAGATTAGCATATTAAATGGTGAAAAAGGTGAGACATTAGCAAAAGTCATGAAAACTATTGTCATGTATGGAGATACTTTTGGTGCGGATCGCTTAGTTCCGGTTAATGGTGAATACGGTCATTTAGTCACTAGTTTTGGCCTTTCAATGATGAAGCCCGTGTATAAACTTATGGATGAGTTAATTAGTGCAGGTATTTGTTCTAGTCAAAAGTTCACAGTTGATCCTAGACCTATAGACAAGGATAATGTACCTGCAGGATTAATTAAAAATCTAGTTTTCAACTATATGTACAGTAAGCAAGACGATTATGAAAAGCAACTAAAAAAAATGGGTCTTCTATCAGAAGATGGTTTTACTTGTACATGTTATATTAAAGAATTAGGAAATAGACCTGGAAAAGGTGAGATAATCAGCTGGGCAGAAAGCTCTGCCGTGGTATATGCAAATTCAGTTCTTGGTGCAAGATGTAATCGTAACTCTGGACTAATAGAATTGTTTGGAAGTATTTTAGGGAAAGTACCAAATTTTGGTCTATTGACAGATGAAGGTAGAAAGGCAACTTGGATAATCGAGGTTCAAACTAATAAACTACCTGAAGCACAGGTATTAGGCAGTGTCATTGGCATGAAAGTAATGGAAGAAGTGCCATATATTAAGGGTTTAGATCAACATTTAGGAAATAGTTTGAATGCTCAAGTAAAAGACTATCTAAAGGATATGGGCGCGGCTACTGCTAGTAATGGTGCAGTTGGACTGTACCATGTTGAGGGAATCACACCAGAGGCTATTGAGTTAGGAGAAAGTTTGATTCAAGAAAATGCTAAAACCTATGTAATAGATGAACTAGAGTTGGATTTTGTTAAGAAAAATTATCCAGTGATGTGGAAGGATAGTTCAGCTAGGCCCCAGTTGTGCTTTATCGGCTGTCCCCATTTGTCAATCCAACAATTAGAGACATGGGTTAATGCTATAGAGTCAAATTTGAGTATTCATAAAAATGATCGTGTGACGATACCAACGGTGCTTACGACTTCTCCGTCTGTTTTAAAGAAGTTTAAAGAAAGCCCTTTGTTTAGTAAGCTTGAGAAGATGGGGATTAGCTTATCATACATATGTCCGCTCATGTATATGAATAATCCGTTATGTAGCAAGATGCCTGTCATTACAAATTCTAACAAGCTAAGAACTTATACAATGGCACGATACTATACAGATGTTGAAATCTTAGACCAGATCACTAGGAGGCGATAAGATGAAAGAATTTCAAGGCAGAGTCGTTATTCCCGGACAAGTTAAAGCTAAAGCCTTAGTGACTAAATCGGGATTTAATACATTGGCTAGTTTTCAAAAAAGCTTGATGTTTAATGACAAAAAAGCAACTTGCTCTGATCAAAATAATCAGGACTTATACAAAAAGAAGATGGCTAGAAAGGCCTTGTGTATGCCTCAGACCATAGGATCAACAACTGGAGGAATGGTTTTGTATTGCGCTTGTGATATGGGTGCATCACCAGCATGCCTATTGTTTTCTAACACAATTGATTCTCTTGCCGCAGCCGGTGCTATCCTATCAGATATTTGGACAGATATTAATTTGCCAACGATAGACAATCTAGGGCAAGATTTTCTAAACTATGTGAAAGATGGTATGACGGTAGAAGTTTTAGATGGAGGAATCGTCAGAGTATATTAAGGTTAGCTCATAGTGTAGACGAAAGCTCTCACCCAAAGTGGGAGTTTTTTTATTGCATAGTAATCCTAATCATTTCATTAGGTATTAACAATCAGTGCAATAATCATTAACAAATCATTAAAAACAACAGGTGCTATTGCTTTT
>SKID01000196.1 GCA_007116605.1 Tissierellia bacterium | reverse complement strand
TGGGGATTCCATTGTTTGCCATTCCAGGAAATATTGACAACATCAATAGCGGTGGAACCAACTTGCTCATAAGAGAAGGGGCAAAAATTGTGACTTGTGTCGAAGATATTTTAGAAGAATATTTTTTTGCAAAAACACAAGAAGAAAATCTAGAATTAACACATAGTCAAACTTACTCTCTCATACAAAATCGTATTATTGAGCAATTACAATTAGGTGCTCAACCCATAGGGAGATTACAAGAAAACATACCAATCGATTTATCGGACTTGTTATATGAGTTAACTTTGATGGAATCATTAGGCATCATTGTTCAAGAACCAGGAAAGCTATTTAGGATAAAATCGTTGTAGATAGGAGGATATATGGCGAAAAATTTGGTGATCGTAGAATCACCTTCAAAAGCTAAAACAATTGGTAAATTTTTAGGAAGCAACTACAAAGTCAAAGCTTCTGTAGGACATATACGTGATTTACCCAAAAGCAAATTAGGAATTGATATAGAAAATCAGTTTGAGCCTAATTATATTACCATTAGAGGAAAAGGCACTGTCATTAAAGAATTGAAAAAAGAAGCAAAAAAGGCAAACAAAGTTTTCTTAGCAACAGACCCTGATCGAGAAGGAGAGGCGATTTCTTGGCATTTGGCCCATATATTAGGCTTAAATACGGATGAACCTATTAGAATTGAGTTTAATGAGATAACAAAGAATGCAATAACTAATGCTAAGAAAAAACCAAGATCGATTAACATGGATTTAGTGGATGCCCAACAAGCACGTCGTGTATTAGACCGTCTAGTAGGCTATCAAATTAGTCCATTATTATGGCGCAAAGTCGAAAGAGGTTTAAGTGCTGGTCGTGTACAATCAGTTGCTGTAAAAATAATTTATGACAGAGAAAAAGAAATACGTGAATTTAAGCCAGAAGAGTATTGGACCATTGATGGTGATTTTGATCATGGAGAAATCATATCTGCACGCATGATGGGTAAAATTGTAGATGGAAAAATGAAACGTATTAAGATAGCTACTCAAGAAGAATCAGAAGCTATTTTGAGTATTCTGAAATCCTATGAGGATGGCAAAATCCAAAAAATAACCAATAAAAAATTTAAGAAAAACCCATTGCCTCCATTTACAACCAGTTCATTACAACAGGAAGCGAGCCGAAAATTAAATTTTTCTACAAAAAAAACCATGATGATTGCCCAACAGTTATATGAAGGCGTTGACATACAAGGTGAAGGAACCACAGGTCTAGTTACTTATATCAGAACAGACTCTGTTAGAATTTCCGAAGAGTCACGACAAGAAGGTACTCAGTTTATTTTAGATCAATTAGGTAAAGACTATTTGCATGCCAATAGGACTTTCAAAACAAAGAAAAAAGCAGATGGACAAGATGCTCATGAAGCCATTCGACCAACTTCTGCATTAAGAGAGCCAGAGAAGATTAAAAATTCTTTATCAAATGATCAATATCGATTATATAAATTAATTTGGTCCCGCTTTATGGCCTCTTTGATGATGGCTGCGGAATTTGAAAATATTGGGATAACCATTCAAGTGGATGAGTATGGTTTTAGATATACAGGAAAAAGAATGCTCTTTGATGGGTTTATGAAAATCATGCCAGTCAATGAAAAAGTGATTATTTTCCCCGACTTAAAAGAGGGACAGTCCCTCAAAATTAAAAACATCGATCATAAACAAAACTTTACAAACCCACCACCTCGTTACAATGAAGCTTCTTTAGTTAAAATATTAGAAGAGCTAGGAATTGGAAGACCGAGCACCTACTCTCCTACAGTGACCACCATATTAAATCGTGGGTATGTGGAAAAAATCGACGGCAGTTTTCACATGACTGATATTGGAGGATTAGTTACAGAACTATTAATTGAACATTTTGGCGATTTTATTAATGAACAGTTTACAGCAGAGCTTGAAGAGCAATTAGATGATGTAGAATCAGGCAATCAAAAGTGGAAGACGATTATTGAACAGTTTTATACTCGTTTTGAAAAAGCATTAAAAGAAGCTGATCAAAAAATTGAAAAAATAGAAGTAGAAGATGAACCAACAGACATTCTTTGCGACAAATGCGGCAGTCATATGGTCGTAAAGAAAGGAAGGTTTGGAAAGTTTTTAGGATGTCCTAATTACCCAGAATGTAAGAACACAATGCCTTATAATGGGAAGGACAGTGGTCCTCCTGCAAAAAGCGATGTCTTGTGTGAACACTGTCATGTCAATATGATCATTAAAAAAGGGCGTTATGGAGATTTTTTGGCTTGTCCCAATTATCCCGAATGTAAGAATACAAAACAAATAGAAAAAAAGTTAGATTTTAAGTGTCCAGAGTGTAGCGGCGATATTGTTGAAAAAAGAACCAAAAAAGGAAGAAGATTTTTTGGGTGTAGTCAATATCCTCAATGTACATTTACAACTTGGCAAGAGCCGACAAAAGAGTCCATAAAAGCTTACGAAGACAAAAAGAAGGAAACAGATAATAAAGCATAGTCGATATCAACAGGACTCTTGGATTTAGATGGCTATTCATACGCCACTGAAATGTAAGAGGCTGTTATACAGGGACTTAACAATACTTATCTCACATTATAAGAAGTGGGAGATAAGTATTGTTGTCATTGGATAATAAATTGATCAAAAAATGAGATCAAAAATCACTTAAAGACTGGAAATAAAGGGTTTACAAATGTTTGTGGTTGTGATATACTACTCCAGGATTACACACAACTTATAATTTTTTAAGTCTTGCCCTATAAGTGGGTCCTTAAAAAAAGAGCATAAGTTGGAGGCCTAAAGGAGGAAAAAAATGTCAGTATTAAGTATGAAAAAGCTGCTTGAAGCAGGGGTGCATTTTGGGCACCAAACCAGAAGATGGAATCCCAAAATGGCGGAATACATCTTCACAGAAAGAAATGGTATTTACATCATTGACTTACAAAAAACAACAGTTTTAATTGATAAAGCGTATGAGTTTGTCAAAGATGTAGTAGCCAATGGAGACGATATTTTGTTCGTTGGAACAAAAAAACAAGCTCAAGAGTCGATTAAAAAGGAAGCTGAGCGTTGTGGCATGCATTTTGTAAGCCAAAGATGGTTAGGTGGAATGTTAACAAACTATAAAACCATCCGCAGCAGAATTGACCGTTTGCATGAACTTGAAAAAATGGAAGAAGATGGCAAGTTTGATATGTTGCCTAAAAAAGAAGTGATCCAATTAAGACATGAAGCTGAGCGATTGGAGAAATTCTTAGGTGGGATTAAACATATGAACAAATTGCCAGGTGCAATGTTTATCGTTGACCCTAAAAAAGAAAGAATTGCAATTAGCGAAGCTAAAATAATGGGAATTCCTATTATAGCAATTGTTGATACTAACTGTGATCCTGATGAAATTGACATTGTTATTCCAGGTAATGATGATGCAATCAGAGCGGTTAAGCTTTTAACAGCAACGATGGCAGATGCAGTTTTAGAGGCAAAACAAGGATTTCAATTAACAGATGATACACCAGCTGTTGAAGTACAGTTGGGTGATGAATCTGAATATGTAGAAGAAGCTACAGAAGAAGAAATAAAATAATTCAACTGACGAAGGTAAGGGATGAGGGATCGAATCCCTAGATGCCTTACCTTTTCTAATTAGGAGGAGAACATGGCAAATATTACAGCAGCAATGGTAAAAGAATTAAGAGAAATTACTGCAGCAGGAATGCTTGATTGTAAAAAAGCACTTGTTGAAACAGATGGTGATATAGAAAAAGCCATTGATTTTTTAAGAAAAAAAGGATTGTCAAAAGCAGCAAAAAAATCAGACCGTATAGCAGCAGAAGGAATTGTATCTGCTTATATTCATGGTGGTCGTATAGGTGTTATGATTGAAGTGAATAGCGAAACAGATTTTGTTGCTAAAAATGAAGAGTTCCAAGCGTTTGTTAAAGATTTAGCAATGCAAGTAGCAGCGCAAAACCCAAAATATATTAGACCAGAAGATGTGCCATCAGAAGTTATTGAAAAAGAAAAAGAAATCCTTAAAGCACAAGCTTTAAATGAAGGCAAACCAGAAAAAATTGTTGATAAAATGGTTGAAGGTAGAATTAAGAAGTATTATGATGAAAACTGCTTAATATGCCAACCTTTTATTAAAGACCCTGATGTAACAGTCCAAGACTTGTTGAATGAGAAAATTGCTAAAATAGGTGAAAACTTAGTCATTAGAAGATTTACTCGTTATGAGGTTGGAGAAGGGATTGAAAAGAAAGTAGAAAACTTCGCAGAAGAAGTTGCTAAACAAATCAATATGTAATATTATTAGATGGAGGACATTTTGTTCTCCATTATAATTATGCTTGCTTGGAGGGTGTATGGACCATAAATACAAAAGAATTGTCTTAAAAATAAGTGGTGAAGCATTAGGTGGAGAAGTTGGACATGGTATTGATGAAAAAACCATTGCAGAAATCGCTGGTGTGATTAAACAGATTAATGCTTTAGGCATTGAAGTCGCTATTGTCGTAGGTGGTGGAAACATTTGGCGTGGTGCTAGTGCTAAGTCTACAGATAGAGCTACATCCGATTATATGGGAATGTTGGCAACAATCATTAATGGTATGGCGCTACAAGATGCTTTAGAAAATATTGATGTTCCCACTAGAGTGCAAACGGCTATTGAGATGAGACAAGTAGCAGAACCTTATATTAGAAGAAGAGCTATTAGGCACTTAGAAAAAGGTCGTGTGGTGATTTTTGCAGGAGGTTCCGGGAACCCGTTTTTCTCCACAGACACAACAGCTGCATTAAGAGCTGCTGAAATTGATGCTGATGTGATTCTTTTAGCAAAAAAAGGTGTAGATGGTGTGTATGATGATGATCCAAATAAAAATCCAAACGCCACAATGTATAGCGATTTAAAATATATGGAAATTCTAAAACAAGGCTTAAAAGTAATGGATTCAACAGCAACTTCTTTATGTATGGATAATAATATTCCTATCATCGTTTTTGGGTTGGAAAACCCTGAAAATATAATACGCATTATTAAAGGTGAAATTATAGGCACAACCATCAAGGAGGTATAGTATGTTTTTAGAAGAGCACAAAGAACTTGAGAAAAAAATGAAAAAAACAATTGAATTTTTTATTAATGATTTAGGGGCTATACGAGCAGGTCGAGCAAACCCTAAGTTACTTGATAAAATTAAAGCGGATTATTATGGGGTGCCAACCCCCTTAAATCAGTTGTGTAATATTTCTGTTCCAGAGCCTAGATGCTTATTGATTCAACCTTGGGATGCAACAGCATTAAAAGCTATAGAAAAAAGTATTAATACTTCAGATTTAGGGATTAACCCGAGTAATGATGGAAAAGTTATTCGTTTAATTATTCCAGAGTTAACAGAAGAAAGACGTCGTG
>SKID01000254.1 GCA_007116605.1 Tissierellia bacterium | reverse complement strand
CTTTTCCCTTTACTTTTTCAGGCACTGGGTATAATGATGTTACGGGTCTTGATTGCACAAAATAAAAGTTGCCTGCTTCATAAACCCACTCAATATCTTGTGGAAGACCAAAGTAATTTTCGGCCTTCTCGGACATCTCTAAAAGCTTTAAGCATTCTTGAGGGTTTAAAGATCTTTTGTTTTGAATTGATTTGTCCACTTTTTCTAGCGAAATGCCCCTATCTGTTTCAATAGTCATCCACTCTTTTGTATTAATTTCTTCATATACAATTTGCTTTTTGGGTTTGCTAACCACCCATTGATCTGGCGTTACTTCACCGCCAACAATGGCTTCTCCTAAACCCCAAGAAGCATTAATAAGAATTTGATCTCTTCTACCATTTATGGGATTTGCAGTAAAAAGAATACCTGATTTTGAACCTAGTACCATTTTTTGTATCACCACTGCATGTTCTAAATCAATATTGCCGACATGATGGTCAATTCTATAAGCAATGGCCCTTGCATTCCATAAAGATGCCCAGCATTGTTTTAAAGCGAATAGGATCTCATCCATTCCTTTAATGTTGAGATATGTACTGTATTGACCTGCAAAAGACATCCCTTCTAAGTCTTCTTTTGTAGATGATGATCTGACTGCCACTGCACACTCATCATAGGTGTCATACAAACTTTTTATCTGTTTTTCAATAGCTTTTGGAATACTTGCCTGCATAAACATATCATGAATTTTTTTAGCTAAAATATCAACGCTTTGAGTATTCTCTTTATCAAGCTTAATAAATAGCTCTTGAATCTTATAATTCAACTCATTTTCTTGAATAAAAGCTTCATAACCATTCGTCAATACGACAAAACCATCTGGAACTGGCAAACCAAACTGAATCATTTCACCTAAATTGGCCGCTTTTCCACCTACTGTCATAAATTGCTGTTGTCCAACCTCTTTTAGTTCTTTTACAAATTGTCTTTCCATCTTAACCCTCCGAATTCATTATACAATAATTTTTACATTCTTTTCTAGCACCGACGGTCGGTATGTATTTCTTAAAAATAAAGATACCTTTGGTCGGTATGTATCTATAGTATAAAAAACACTTGCAATAATGTCAAGTGCTTTTTTGCTTGTTTATTTTTTGTTAATATTTTATTACTTCTATCTCTTATGATGATATTAAGGGCTTACAAGAAACTCTTTCAAACTTCGCCTTTCATTGCCTTTATATCCTTTCACCCTTTCAGATGTTACCATAGAATTGAGAATCGCTTCTTCAAATGCTTCTGCTACCCCTCGATACAATAAATCCATACAACTTTCACTCACTGTCATCATGTATTCACATTTTAATGCTTCTGTTCTTTCAAACCGATTTGCAGTTGAAAAACCGATAATCACTTCACCACTGCCATTGCCTATATAAGAACCTGTCCTAGCCATACCAACAACACCTCGTTTGCAGAGCCTTTTCATTTTATTAGCGTCTAACGGAACATTTGTTGCGATTACACCAATCATAGATCCTTTTTCAATAAGATCTTCCGGAGTATATTGCTTTAATATTTCTTTGCCAACAGCATGACCATCAATGCTCAAGTCTTCTAGCATACCATGATTTGTCTGCACTAAGACGCCTAATACATACCTATTTCCATCAATCTCTATCTCTCTAGAGGCAGATCCAATACCTCCTTTGAGCTGATGACAGGACATTCCTCTACCTGCACCTACACTACCTTCTTGAAAATGATCTTTGGCATTTTCGATTGCCTTTAAAACATGGGCTTCCTGAACGGCACAACTTTGAATATCATTTAAAAAGCTATCGTTACATTCTGCTACAACAATATTAATTGACTCTAAGGGAAGTTCTTCAGTATTTTCTTTTTTAATCATATACTGGACTGCACTATTTAAGACTAATCCAACGTTTAATGTATTAGTTAAAAAAAGAGGTGCTTCTATGAAACCAAACTCATCTAGTTGCATGAGCCCTGTTGTCTTTCCATACCCATTAATAACATGACAAGCGGCGACCATTGGCCTTGAATAGACTGAATCTTCACTAGGCATCACCACTGTAACTCCTGTTTGATTATTTAAATGATTAATGGTGCAATGCCCCACAGTCACACCAGGAACATCAGAGATTTTATTTAATAATCCTTTTTTAAGCTTTCCAATTTCATATCCAAACATTTCAATGCCCACGATTAACCTCTGCATTCAGTATTCTTAAAACTTCTTTTTTCAGTATCCAGCAATAAGGGTCTTAAATTGCTAATGGCAATATTAGATAAAATGGCATTACCTTCTTCATTAAGATGAATCCCATCAATAAATAAATGATCGATTGTACCATTGGTATGGTTATACATTTCCTGAAAAAAATCTATTGCTATTAGATTATAATGTTGTGCAAAATCGAGTAAATTTTTACGATAGTCCAACATTGAAATATACACAGAAGCAAAGTCTGTGTCTACAATCCATTCTTCACGGACATTTTCTACATCAATAGGAGGTGGAACAGCTAATATCACATCAATATGACTCTCGTTTGCCATCTCAATCATTTTATCTACATTATGTGTGACATGATTCACATGATTGCCCATCATTAAATCATTAGTTCCACCCATAATCATCACATAGTGTGGCTGTGATTGTACAACGTCTGCTTCAAATCGGGAGAGCATTCCCAATGTGGTATCTCCATTAATACCTTTATTAATGACTTTAATTTTTAGATGGTGCTCTAAAATATGTGTCCAACATGATTGCATGGATATACCATAGCAAAATGTTAAGCTATCACCAATTGTCACTAGTTTCTTCATTTCAATCCCTCCAATTCCACATGCCATTTGATTTCCAAAAAAGCTGGATAATAGGATTGTTTCGCTTTTCTTAAACCTAGTATTCCTAAATCAGGCTCCCTATTGATAAACTCCCACTTGTCACTAACATACTGTGCCATTTTTTGGTTAATAAAAGCATACCCCCCCACAATATTTTGATTTGCTTTCTCAAAATGTACAACATAGGTATTATCAGTCAAAGGCTCTCCAATGGCAAATGCTTCCGGCTGATTGTCAATGTAAGCTATCAAACCATTGACGCCATTGTTTTCAAAAATTTGCCAATTGTCTAAGAGTTCATCTATGCCTTTGTACTCATAACATAAACTGTCATTACTTTCGCAGCCATGGCTAAAACACCATTGTCTTGAGATTTTTTTAGCATCTAATCTATTAATATTTGAAAGCACCTCAACTCGCCAATTATTCTCATAATGGTTTAAAAATTGATTAATATGATTTCTTTTTTTGTGATATTTTTTACCCTCTAAATAGGCTAAGTCTTTAGAATGATAACAATAATCTGAAACATCATCTTGTGTGTCCATATTTTTTATGACAAAGCCTAAATCATTAATGTTATTTTCAATAAATGTTTTGAACAATTGATCAATATTTCTTAATCTCAAGTTCATTTCATGATTTAAGCAATATTGGATCCATTTTTCCACTGTATTATATAGCGCTTTTTGATTAGAATAATCACCAATGGGTTGAGAAAAAGCAAGGTTCTTCTTATCATTAAAATGATAAATTATCCATAAGTAAGAATCTAATTCAACATAATGTACATCATATTTTTTTCGCCACACCATTAAATTGGTTAAATTAAGATCATGTGCTTTAGACTGGTAACTTTGGTAATAGGCTTTTAAAACATGATAATCTTTAAGTTCAAGCTTTTTGCTGACAAAAGACATCCCACCACACCTTTCTTTGCATTTATTCACTATTATAGTATATCATATGTTGCCAATATTAAAAACTTTTTATGCAATAAGCCTGTAGTATCCCTAGATCAGGGTCTAAAATTAAGCGTTCTTTTAATCATTCAATATTTTCGAAAAGTGATAATGGGTCCATCCCTGCTTCCATGTATTTGCTTTTAAAGTTTTTAGTGGTTTACCAGGAAGGTTCATGCCATTAGGGTAATCTTGTGCTTCCAAACAAACGCCTTGGTGGGTATAAAATGGATCTTCTAAAGCATTGCCCGTATAAACCAATACCACAGGTTCACTCGTATCAATAGACAACTGAACTTTGCTTTCAAGAGAGTAAAGCTTTAGTTTTATTTGATCTGATTGATTCAAAACATAAGAATGATCAAATCCAAAAAAATCATTATTCTTATCCTTATTTAATTGAATCATATCGCCAATTTTCTTCTTTGTCTTAAAATCTAATTCATTGTCACTAATGTTTGATAAGTCATAAGGAATTTTCTGATTGCTAGTTGCTAGCATTTTTTCTGAATCAATCCATAAATCATGATTTTGAATAGAATGTTGCTTATTGATATTCAAATTGAAATAACTATGATTAGTTAACGAAACATAGGTCTCTTCACTTGACCACATGTCATAAGAAGTCTTAAAAACACCATCATTGTCTAATTTGTAGTGAATCCATAGTTCTTTATTTCCTGGAAACCCATCTTGTTCTTGGGAGGATAATAACCTTAAGCCAACACCTACCTCTTTATCACTTCGATATAGTTTATTCACTTTGAAATTGCGATGTGAATAACCTTTAGAGCCACTGTGTAGTGTATGTGGATATTCGTTTTGTTCTAAGTGAATGATTTTATCTTTTATTTGAACAAAGCCCTTTTCTATTCTTCCAGCAACAGGGCCCACCACACACCCAACATAATCTTTTGAGTCCAAATATCCCTCTAGTGAGTTAAATCCTAATACACACTCCATATCATGAAACTTGATACTTTGAATGATGGCACCATAAGTTAACACTGTCACTTGAAGTCCATTATCATTGGTCAATGTGATTTTTTTAACAGGTTCTTCCTTAAGAATACTCAATAATTCAATGGTTAACTGCATTTTATCCTCCTCATGGATCCTATTAGCAAAGACACTATAAGTGATGCACTGCTAGGACCTACGTGCTTAAAAATCTCATCCTTAAAGAAAAGCGATAATTTCTGTTTGATAACATTTAATATTTACTTAATTGTATATTAAAAGGACTCTAGAGTTAATGCCACCTGGGTGTTAGAGACCCTAATCCAGGGACTGTCCTTGTATTATATATTCCCCTCTTTATAAAGTGGCAAACTTAGTCCTGTTAGTCATCGGATAAAATGATATTCTTTCACTTTCCCCATTTTGTCATATCCAATATTTTGATAGACTTTGTTAGAATTTGGATTCGTTAAATCTGCATATAATACAGGTAATTTTTTCTCATCTATTAATACTTGTGTCACATGAGCCACTAACAAACTGGCATATCCTTTCTTTCTATGCTCAGTAGGGGTAAAAACCGAATTAATTCTTCCATGATATTGAGATCTTTGTGAGATAAATGCCATAGAAACAACCCTATTATGATCAATTAACACATAAAGATTTTTAGAAT
>SKID01000222.1 GCA_007116605.1 Tissierellia bacterium | reverse complement strand
TAATGATGTTTCATCAGGTGCCTATAAATTTTCTAAAAGAAGATGATACAGTGGACAATCATAAAAAAATACGTTACTTCGGAGGTATGGTAGGGATATTTTTGTGTAGTTTAATCGCCTTGGTAGGCTTTACACCTATTGGCATGTTTATACTCATGGAAATGATGGGAACAAGCTATCAGATTAGTTTATTAGCCTTAGAAACCTTAAAAATCATGACTGTTTTGCCTTTGTTTTTTGCTATGAGACAATATTTATGGGGATTATTTTTAAAACGACAAAAAACAAAACAAGTTAGTATTGGTAAAACCATTAATCTAATCACACTGATTATTGTGGTCATTGTAGGGACTAGACTCAATCCAATCAACCCAGGTGTGATAGGAGCGTATGCTATGGTAATAGCTGAAATAGTTGAAGTGGCCTACCTGTTGATAGCAAAAAAACAAGTCATTGGATATACAGGATAAAACAAGCATCTCCGACGAGTCGCGCATTATGTGACCCTTTGCTTCCTTTTGCTTTAGCTAAAAAAGGATGCAACATGCTTCTGAGATGCGCATTATTGGATTCTTTGTTTCCTTTCGCTTTAGTTAAAAAGGATAAAACACGTTTCCGAGTCGCGCATTATGTGGCCCTTTTTTTCATTTTAATGTTAAAAAAACAAAGGGTCTAAATACTAAGCAGCGAGGATACGGTTTTATCCTCTACAAAGGATTCAATACTAAGCAACGAAGATGCAGTTGTATCCCCAGCAAATGACCTAAATACTAAGCAGCGAGGATACGGTTTTATCCTCCGCAAAGGGTCTAAATACTAAGCAGGGAAGATGCTGTTGTATCCATCACACAGGGCGAGACTCAGCAACGTTTTTCATGCTGGTATAATAGAAAAGTTCAGAGCAGTAGTTTAAGTGAAGAATTAGTTAAATTAATTCTTTTTTTATTGAATAAATCTATTTTATACTGTAAAATCAGTACAGCTAAAAACTAATAAGAAAGGAATTGAAAGAATGAATCAAAATAGTAGAGAGCACTGGGGTTCCAGAATTGGTTTTATTATGGCAGCAGCAGGCTCTGCAGTGGGATTAGGAAATATTTGGCGTTTTCCATACGTAGCAGGAGACAATGGTGGTGGTGCGTTCATGATTATTTATTTAGTGTGCGTATTCTTTATTGTCTCAAACATTATGGTTGCTGAACTAGCAGTAGGTAGAAGGAGTCAATTAGGAGCAGTGGGTGCATATAAAAGTATCAGCAAAAAATGGACATTTGCAGGTGCATTAGGTGTATTAAGTGGCTTTTTAATTATGGGCTTCTATCCAGTTGTCGGTGGGTGGGCTCTTGCTCATGTGTTTAAGTCTTTTACTGGCTTATTAAACAATCCTGCCATGATTGGCGCAAACTTTGACATTTTTATAGAAAGTCCAGTCCAACCTTTAATCTGGATGACTTTATTTTTGTTTGCCAATGTATGGATTGTAGCCAAAGGTGTTAAAGGAGGTATTGAGACAGCAGGAAAATTCTTGATGCCATTATTGTTTGTGTTACTACTGATCATAGCAGGGAGAAGTTTAACTCTGTCGGGAGCTGGAGAAGGTATTCGCTTTCTATTTCAACCCGATTGGAGCGAAGTCAATGCAGGGACAGTATTAGCAGCTTTAGGGCAAGCTTTTTTCTCTTTAAGTCTTGGGATGGGTTGTATGATTACCTATGGGAGTTACTTAGACAAAAAAGAAAATTTGCCAAACAATGCAATCCTTGTTTTATTAATGGATACAGGAGTAGCTATTTTAGCAGGACTAGCTCTGTTCCCAGCCATATTTGCATTTGGAATGACACCTAGTGGTGGACCTGGCTTAGTATTTGTGGTTGCTCCGACGATTTTTGCTGAAATGGGATTTTTAGGTATCATTTTATCCACTTTATTTTTTGGGGCCTTAATGATTGCCGCCTTAACCAGTTCGGTTTCATTGCTAGAAGTTGTCGTGACCTATCTAATTGATGAAAAAGCATTGAGTCGGAAAAAGGCTGTTGGATTGGCGGCTACTGTGATGGTCGTTTTATGTATCTTTTCATCTTTATCCTTGGGCATGATGCAAAACTTTTCCATATTAGGTGTAGGGATGTTTGACTTTTTTGATATATTAACAGATAAAATTTTCTTGGCCATTGGCGGGTTATTATTAGCAATCTTTACTGGTTGGACGCTAAAAAAAGAAGATTTGAGGGATGAATTGACAAATGGAGGTCAAGTAAGCTTTAAATTATTTGATGTTTGGTATTTAATGACTAAGTTTGTGGTCCCTGTCGTCATTGGACTAGTGGCAATTGCGGGTATCATGTCTATAGAAGAAACAGGTGTGATGATTTTAGGGTTACTCATTATTTTTGTTTTTGCTTTATTCTCGAAAAAATTATAATGAGACTGATCCATGACTTAACATCAGGCAAGGTTAGATAGATGAAAATCCGACAGACACATAAGATTTGTCGGATTTTTTTAGTGCTTTAAAGCTATGAGGATGTTGTTTTTCAACACTTTAATGATTAGATTGATAATGACCAGACAAAAATAACACATATCGAAATATTTATTTGTTAAAATGTCACATTAGGCTTGACAAATATTTCTAAACGTGATATTATTGCATTACGAAATAAACATGAAATATTTGAGGAGGATAATCATGAAAAAGTTTTTAAGTTTAAGTCTAGCATTGTTGCTTGCTATGAGTGTACCAGTATTTGCTACAGAACAAGACATCGTTGATATAGCTATAGATTCACCTAATCTTAATGTATTAGTTGCAGCTTTGATTGAAGCTGACCTAGTGGATGCTTTAAGAGGAGATGGACCCTTTACAGTATTTGCACCTACAGATGATGCTTTTCAAGATTTACTATCAGCATTAGATATCACAGCAGCAGATTTATTAGCCCATCCACAATTAAGTGAAGTGTTACTATACCATGTTGTTGGAGCTAAGGTAATGAGTACAGACTTAGTTGATGGGATGACTGCAGAAACATTAAATGGTGAAAGTATTACAGTTGACTTATCAGATGGTGTAAAAATTAATACATCAAATGTCATCGCAGCAGATATTGAAGCTACTAATGGCGTGATACACATTATTGACACTGTTTTAGTACCTGAAGGATTCAGATTAGAGCCACTTCCAGAAACAGTGGTAGACATTGCTTTAGCAAATGATGACTTTAGTATATTAGTTGCCGCTTTAATTGAAGCTGATTTAGTAGGTGTTTTGCAAGGAGATGGACCCTTTACAGTATTTGCACCAACAAACGATGCCTTCGTTGAATTAATTACTGCTTTAGGAATTTCTGCAGAAGATCTACTAGCACAACCGGATTTAGCTAAAGTATTATTGTACCATGTGGTATCTGGAAAAGTTATGAGTGGAGACTTAGTAGATGGTTTAGTAGCACCAACAGTCAATGGTGAATCAGTAGAATTTGATTTAACAGATGGTGTCTTTGTCAATAACAGTCAAGTCATCATAGCCGACCTTGAAGCTGAAAATGGTGTGATTCACGTGATTAATTCAGTATTGATACCCACAAACTTTACTTACCAAGCAATAGAAGAAGAGCAAGTGCCAATTCCTGATACAGGCGTAACAAGCTTGAACATTTTAATTCTTTTGAGTATAATGTCTCTTGTAGGTTTCTTCTTCACTAGAAAGAGAATCACTAACTAAAAGAAAGTATAGGTGATAATAATGAGCAACTTTGGCAACAGATTGAAAAAGATTAGAAAAGAAAAAAAAATAACTCAAAATCAATTGTCCAAAGCTTTAGGAGTTGCTCAATCAACGATTGCTAATTATGAAAATAACACTCGGTTTCCTGTAGAAAGCACATTGGTTGAATTGGCAGACTATCTAAATGTCAGTTTGGATTACTTAATGGGGCTAAGGAATCAAAAAAACGAGATTAAAGAAGTCTCTTATGACCAGCTAAAAGAAAAAGTATTGTATCATTTATTGAGAACTGAAGAAAAAGAGGCGACAGATCCAATAAAGGAATCCTTTAGACAAGGGATTCCTTTTACACACATAATGGAAAAAGTTGTACTTCCAGTCATGGTCGAAGTCGGGAATCTTTGGGAAACGGGACAGATTAATGTGGCCCAAGAGCATTATTTTACTAATGTTATGGAAAACCTGATTGTCCAATTGAGCGATGAGTTTCCAACGGATCTCCAAAAATCATTTAAAGTCTTATTAATGGTTCCTGGATACGAAGAACATTTATTAACACTAAAAATTGCCTCTGCTTATTTCAAACACAAAGGATGGAAAGTTTTCTTCATTGGCAAGAGTGTTCCAATTAAGGATTTAGAAAAAATCATGACCAAAGAAAATGTAGATGCGGTAGTTGTTTCTATTACTATTGAGAGACACTTAAATAGCGGAGAGCACTTGATTCATAGCATTAAGCGATTCAATTTAAAGAAAAACCCCATCATTATTGTGGGAGGAAGTGCTATTAAGAACAAGCAGTTAGCGGTGGATTTTTTAGGAACAGATAAATACATATCAAGAGTGACAGATCTTGAGTATGTGATTGATGAATTAGAAGATGAATTGAAATAGACGTATAAGATAAAAGGTGCCTAACTTATGTAGAAGTGGAGGCACCTTTTTTTAATTAAATATATATCTCCGCAACTCTTCTATGAGCAAATTCTTCTTCAAGCTCATATTGATGACGTAGATAATTAATATCGTCATAATATTTAGCGTTGACGGGACATTTTTTGATACAAGCACCACATTTAATACAGATACCAATAAAAGATTTTACGTCATTAAAAGGAATTGATCCCATTGGACACACTTGAGCACAAATTTTACAATCAGTACAGCTATCTTTGGTTTTAGGTTTAACCTTTCGAATATCCACGGGATCCCCTTGTGGGTTAATGGGGCGATAATATGGGCGATAAGGCGTCTGTCCTGGAACAAACAAAGAGCGATTAAAGTCACAATGATTAATTTTTTTGACAACTTCTTCAGCAAAGAACTGCACTTTAAGCATATCTTCGGCATCAGGTCTGCCTTTTGCTAAAATTTTAGAGAAGGAATGCTCCCCTATGAAAGCACCTGCACCGATACAGTTCAATCCATTCTTAACTAGTATATCTCTTAACTCAATAAGAGCATCGTCATAATTGCGATTTCCATACAAAACAATGCCGATTGCTAAAGCACCATTCCCTTCAATTTGATTTAAAAAATCAAGAAGGATATTAGGAACTCTTCCGGCATAAACGGGTGTGCCCACTATCACAAGATCACCTTTTTTATAACAGGGGTTTTCCTTTCGATTAACAGGCAAAGTGAAGTCCCAATGCTCACATTGATCTATATTTAATGCACGTGCTATTTTCGTTGCTAAGTTTTTGACAATTTTTTCAGTTGTCCCCGTAGGGCTAAAGTATAAAGTATGTATTTTCATCCCAATCCTTCCATAATACG
>SKID01000348.1 GCA_007116605.1 Tissierellia bacterium | reverse complement strand
TTTTTTTCTTCTCAGATTTTACTCCATTGTTGGTTGCTTTGGATTCCATTTGACTTTGGTTTGTCATGAATGCTTGATAGTCATTTTGAATCATTTCAGGAGTTATGCCAAACTGTTTGAGAAGAATAGCTGCGATACCCTCTCCTTCTGCAACAATACCCATTAAGATATGTTCTGACTCAATATATTGAAAACCAAACTGGCTGGCAAACTGAGCAGATAGTTGCATGATATGCTTTGTTCTTGGACTAATGGTTATTTGCTTAACTGGCTCAGTGCCTTTTTCAACCATTGCTAGTAAGCCTTGGGCTACTTTTTCTGGTGACAAGCCTCTACTTCTCAATAGTTTACCTGCAATCCCTTCTTGCTCCATAATAATCCCTAATAGTAAATGTTCTGAACCTAAAACCGTATGTTGGAAGTTAATTACTTGTTGTTGTGCAATCTCAAAGATTGCTTTACTTGATCGACTTAATTCTTTTTCAAACATATAATCACCTCTCACTTTATCCTTTCTCTTAATATTTGTGCTCTCTTTACATCTCTTTCATCGCTAGTCATTTCTTGACGGCTTAAATACTGAATATTAGCTGGTTGTATCTGAACAAAGAGTTGGTCCATTAGTTCTATGGTATTGTTTTCAATTAAACCCAAATTGATTCCTAACTTTACTAAAGAGATGAGTTTAACCGCTTCTTCAGCAGATATTGTTCTTGTGTGTTTTAATAAACCATAAGCTCTATAAATCTTATCTTCAAAATAGACACCATTATTTTCAAGCAATTTTTTTCGACTGTCTTTTTCTTTTGCCGCTATTTGTCTGCATAATTGTTCGATTTTTTGAACAATCCCTTCTTCTTTATCTCCTAATGTGGACTGATTTGACAACTGATATAAGGAACCTAAAGCTTTTGTTCCTTCTCCATAAACACCTCTAACTGCCAAACCAAATTGATTTAACATGGTAATGAGCTGGTTAATTTCTTTAGTCATCTCTAATGCTGGTAAATGTAACATCACAGAAGCTCTTAATCCTGTTCCTAAATTCGTTGGACATGCAGTTAAAAAACCTAACTTTTCATCAAATGCATAGTTCAAGTGACTTTCTAGAAAATCATCTATTTGATTAGCCTTAAGATAACTTTGTTGTAAAGATAGTCCCGCTGTCAATACTTGTATCCTAATATGGTCTTCTTCATTTATCATAATGGTCTCTGTTTCATCTTTATTCATGATAAATCCTGATATTTCTTGGTTCATCAACAATGTAGGACTTATGACATGTTTTTCAACTAACATGTGTTGCTCTATTTTAGGGATATCTTTCATTTTAAATGCATTAGTCTCGCCATAATTTGCACTGTTTACAATTTTTTCATACACTTCACTTCCTTGCAAAGGAGTCATCCTAGAAGGAAAGTACCATTCTTTAAGATTTCTAGCCAATCGGACTCGACTACTGACGACAACATCTCTTTCGTCACCTTCATTAGCTATCCATTTCATTTGGAACCCCCTCCATTCTTTTCTATTTCACGGATCTCATCTCTTAGTTTTGCTGCTTCTTCAAAAGCTTCATCTGAAATGGCTTTTTCTAATTGTTCTTTTAAGTTCTCTAACTGTCTCATGCGTTTCAAGCTTTCTGTGCTATTTTGTGGTATCTTGCCTTTATGTACAGTATGAGGGTGAATGTTACTTAACAATGGGGCCAAACGGTCTGAAAACACTTGATAGCATTTTTCACAACCGAGTTTGCCATCACGTCTGAAGCTATCATAAGTTAGTTGGCATTCAGAGCATTGTTCTGTTCTAATGGCCTCTTTTTTTACCTGATTAGATAAGAACCCCGTCATAATATTAGGCAAGGTCATATTATAATTTGATGCAGAGTAAGCTCTCGCACATTTTTCGCATAAATGTTTATCCATTTTTCTACCATTCACGATTTGTGTATAATGTAATCTCGCATTGTTTTTTCCACAGTCATCACATAACATCGTCTATACTCCTTTCTCATTCATCATTTTTCAGCCCATCTGTACTCAAGTCAGTTGTTAATCATTTTGCAAAAGAGCAAGTAACATCTCTTTTAATAAGTCTGCACGCACCTCATTCCGATGCTGATAGGATACCTTTGTCAGGGCTCTATCTGTCATAATTGTCATCATCATTTGCTTTTCATTTTGTTTAATCAGTTTTTCGTCTTCTAAGTTCTGTAATATATTCATAGCTTGATCTCTAGTCAAACTATTACCAATAGCCTCTCGAATGACTGTCTCCAAATACGCTTCCTGATTCATTTGAACTTTATATATTTTTACGTAACCACCGCCACCCCTTCTGCTCTCAATCATATAGCCTTTATCTTGACCAAACCTAGTTGTCAAAACATAATTAATTTGTGAAGGTGAACAGTTGAACTTCTGAGCTAATAAATTTCTTTGTATTTCTATCATGTCTTTTTCAGCATCTTCAATAATGTTCAGTAAGTAATTCTCAATAATATCGCTTAATCTTGGCAAATTCATCCTCTCCTTATTCAACTTCTTCATTGGATAATCCATTGCAACATTAGTCTTTGGATATGGTAAAGTTTAACCAATGACTAATTGTGATAAGACTCCCTCTTCCTCAAGTGGGAGATAAGTCCTTAGATAGAGGTATTGACATTGAAATGTCGTTACAAACGTCATCTAAGACTGCTGTTGATATAATTTTTAGACTTTGACTTTCTTTGACCTTTACAATAATATTATAGCACTTGTTGTTTAAAAATCAAGTGCTATTTTAAGCTATTTGTAAATTTTCTCGATAAATTAATTAGTTCTCAAGTAACAATTGTATCGCTTTTTGCAATTGCACATCTTCTTCTAAATAGTCTGGTCCATAATTAGCATCTTCTGGCATCTCTATGACAAAATCAGGTGTAATACCTGTTCCATGTATACTCGTATTATTAGGTGTAAAGTACTCAGAAACTGTTAGTTTCACTCCCGAACCATCATCTAATGGCATAATTCTTTGTACTATACCTTTACCAAATGACTGGGTTCCAACCAAAATACCACTTTCAGTGTCTTGCATTGCACCCGCTAGTATTTCCGATGCACTGGCACTACCACCATTAATTAAAATCACCACAGGTAAATCAAATTTTTGAGCATCTGATTTAAAATATTCTCTTTGTCCATCTCTTGTTTCAGTATAAGTGATAATCGTTTCTCCAAGTAACATGTCTGCAATTTCTGTCACAGAACTCACTAATCCACCTGGATTATATCTTAAATCAATAATAAGTCCTTGCATAGCTTGTCTTTCTAAGTCTTGTAGGGCTAATTGAAAGTCACCGGGGGTTTTTCTGTCAAAGGTAGTTAAACGAATATAGCCTAAGGATTCTTCCACTAATTCATGTTTCACTGTTGCAATTCTGATATTTTCTCGAGTGATCGTCAAATCAAAAGTTTTTTCAGTACCATCACTTAATCTACGATTGATGGTTACTGTTACATCTGTACCAACTCTACCTCTCATGATGCTTACAGCATCTGAAAGTCTATCTCCTGAGTATTCTTGACCATTAACTCGAATAATAAAATCTCCTGATCGTATACCTGCTTTATCCGCGGGTGTATCTTCAATAGGAGCTACAACAACAATCCTATTATCTTCAGTTACCGAAACATAAATACCAATGCCGCTGTATTCTCCACGACTTTGTTCCATTAAAGAATCTAAATCTTCTACTGAGAGATATTCAGAATAAGGATCGCCAAGGACATCTACAATTCCTCTTAATGAACCTTCTAACAACTGTTCTTCATCCACATCAAATAAAAAATTTCTTAAAATTAATGACTTAATGTTTTCGTGTTTCTGATATGTTTTTTCAAAATTGACTAATTGTTCATATCTTGACATGGTAATCACAATACGGTCATTATGCCTTAAACCAATTATCGTGCTCCCTGCAAAAGTTAATGTAAATGTGAGTAATACAGCGATAAACCCCATTACGAAGGCTTTTCTTCTAGAAATCATTAGCGTCTCCTATCTATCTTTTATTGCTAGTTCACATTATAACATACTCGGTCTTAATTTTACATTAAAGACCTAATAATTAATTCGATTTATCATTATTTTTTCCTTGATTTCAACAGTCAAAGTCATTATAATAGTATTGTTGCTAATGCTCCTATAGCTCAAATGGATAGAGCACCGGTCTTCGGAACCGGGTGTTATGGGTTCGAGTCCTATTGGGAGCACCATCATGTTTAAAGAGTCTCTTGATTATATTCGAGGCTCTTTTTTGACTGCCACGCTCTTGTGGTATGATTTGCTAGATTATAATAATAGCGCTGCCCTCCCTACTTAACATTTGATACCTTATGCTATGTATAGGACTCTTGGATTCAGATAGCATTTAACGCCATCTGAATCCAAGAGTCCTGTTAATTAAGCATTCAACCACCACCATTAATTCTCTATATAGAGGCTAAATCAGATGTGTCAACTTCCAACAAAATTGGCGCATGGTCTTGCCTTTCACCTGAGTCTATCATTTCAGACTTTATCACTTTATTGGCAAGACGATCACTCACCAACCAATAATCGATTCTCCAACCTGAATTGTTGATCTTGCTTGTAATGACCCTCTGGCCCCACCACGTATACATATGGGGCACGTCACCATGTATATATCTAAAGGTATCAACAAAACCCTTATTCAAAAGATTTGTAAAGCCATCCCGCTCTTCTTCTGTAAAACCTGGTGACCTAAGATTGCCTTTGGGATTTGCTAAATCTATCTCTTTATGGGCTACATTATAGTCTCCTGTCGCAATAACAGGCTTCTCTTGGTCTAATTTCTGAAGATACTCAGCATACTTCTGGTCCCATTCTTGTCTTTGTTTAAGCCTCTTTAAACCATCACCGGCATTAGGGGTATAGACTTGCGTAAGATAAAAATCTCCAAAATCTAACGTGATGATTCTACCTTCTGAATCCATGGTATCCGGCGCTTGAATCTTAGGGTAAGAAACCGTAGGTTCGTATTTGTCTTTATACAAAAACATCGTACCAGCATACCCCTTTCTAGCTGGTTCCTGAGAGGTTCGGTAGACATAAGCATAACCCTTAAAAATAGTTTTCATCAGTTCTATTTGCTTATTGCTTAAGCCCTTGACTGGCAATTTGGTTTCTTGTAAGGCAATCACATCTGCATCCATAGCCATAATGGTTTCAATGACCTGTCTTGTCATCAATGCTCTACTTGAATCCCCTGTTAAAGCTGCATTTAGTGAATCTATATTCCATGATATAAGTCTCATTGAGTCCTCCTAGTTGATTAATAAGTTGCTTTTGTGTTAATGCTATTATCACTTGCTGACATGACCATAGTTAACTTAAGGATTGTCATCAGGATGATGACGGGCTAATCATCCTATCACTATTTCAATCTCACAGTTTTAAAAAAACTACCTACTTGTAACCTCGATCTTGTTCTCTGATTAACAAAAATCATTGAATGCT
>SKID01000029.1 GCA_007116605.1 Tissierellia bacterium | reverse complement strand
GTGATAGGCTTTGTGACCACTTCTATTGGGGTTGTTTTTGGTGGAATTTTAGGGTCTGTTGCAGGATATTATGGCGGTAGAATTGATAATCTCATTATGCGTTTTATTGATATTATTTTAGCTATCCCCGGCTTATTGTTAGCTATTGCTTTAGTCAGTGCACTTGGACCATCACTCTACAATCTGATGATAGCTGTGGGTATAGCATCGATTCCACAGTTTGCAAGGTTGGTGAGAGCTTCTGTTTTATCGACTAAAGGAAATGAATATATAGAAGCAGCTGAATGTTTAGGAGCATCAGATATAAGAATAATAGTAAAACATATTTGGCCTAACTCTTTTGCCCCTGTTTTAGTACAAGCTACCTTGAGAATGGGTGCAGCCATCGTTATTGCATCTGGACTTAGCTTTTTAGGGTTAGGTGCCCAACCTCCTACACCTGAGTGGGGAACGTTACTGTCTGATGGCAGACGTTTTTTAAGAGATGCTTGGTGGATGGCTACATTTCCGGGTGTTGCCATCATGATTACAGTATTAGCATTTAATCTTCTTGGGGATGGTTTAAGAGATGCTCTTGATCCAAGACTGAAAGATTAGGAAAGGAGTAAGACGTATGGATGATAAATTATTAGAGATTAAAAATCTAAAAATTCACTA
Organism: Tissierellia bacterium; assembly: GCA_007116605.1. Taxonomy (GTDB): domain Bacteria; phylum Bacillota; class Clostridia; order Tissierellales; family Dethiosulfatibacteraceae; genus 38-11. The sequence continues at coordinate 4,897 of SKID01000029.1, read as the reverse complement.
TATTACCCAAGATGGCACAGGAAGAGCTGTTGAAAATCTAGACCTTGAAATAGGTTATGGTGAAACACTTGGGTTAGTAGGAGAAACTGGTGCTGGAAAAACAACAACTGCATTAGGAATAATGCGTTTGGTACCTAATCCACCTGGTAAAATTATTGAGGGAGAAATATGGTTTCGAGGTGAGAATCTGTTATTAAAACAAGAAAGCGCTATGAGAAAAGTGAGAGGCAATGAGATTTCCATGATTTTTCAAGATCCAATGACTTCTTTAAACCCGGTTTTTACTGTGGGGAAGCAAATAGCCGAAACTTGTAAATATCATCAAAATTTGTCAACAAAAGAGTCCATTGAACGATCAAAACAAATGCTAGAATTAGTGGGGATTCCTGGTGAAAGATCAAATAATTATCCCCATGAGTTTAGTGGGGGTATGAAACAAAGAGTTTTAATTGCCATGGCTTTAGCGTGTAATCCAGCACTGCTTATAGCGGATGAACCAACCACAGCTTTAGATGTGACAATTCAAGCTCAAGTTTTGGAAGTGATGAGAGCTTTAAAGACCAAAATCCAAACATCCATGATTATGATAACACATGATTTAGGGGTGGTATCGGAAGTGTGTGATAAAGTTGCTATCATGTATGCTGGTCGTATTATTGAATCTGGATCTCTCGAACAGATCTTTACCCAACCAAGACATCCTTATACAGTAGGCTTGTTTAAATCGATTCCCCATCCTGGATTAAAAAATCAAAGACTAGAGCCTATACCTGGATTAATGCCAGAACCAACAGATCTTCCCAGTGGATGTAAATTTCATCCTCGATGTCCCAAAGTTCAAGCAGAATGTCATTTGCATGAACCTGTAAAGATTGAAGTGGAAAAAGGACATTTTGTGTCATGTGTGCTTTATCATTCTGAAGCAATGACAGAGCAGTGAGGAGGATAAATATGGCTGAGAAATTATTAGAAGTTAAACAATTAAAAAAGCACTTCAAAACAGGTAAAGGAATGTTGCATGCTGTGGATGGCATTGATTTTCATATACTAAAAGGAGAAACTTTAGGTTTAGTTGGTGAGTCTGGTTGTGGGAAATCTACCGTAGGAAGATTACTATTAAGGTTATTAGAAGCAACCTCTGGAAGCATAGAGTTTGAAGGAAAAGATATTCAAAGTCTGAACAAAAAAGAACTAAAAGAGTTTCGAAAAGAATGTCAAATGGTGTTTCAAGATCCTTTCTCTTCCCTTGATCCAAGAATGAGTATTATGGATATTATAGGTGAACCGTTAGAAATTCATGGTATTACCAAATCAAGAAAAGAAAAAGAGAAGAAAGTAAAAGAATTAATGGACTATTCTGGGATTGCACGACGCTATGTAAACACCTATCCTCACGAACTCGATGGTGGGAGAAGACAAAGAGTGGGCATTGCCCGTGCTTTAGCCCTAAATCCAAAACTGTTAATCTTAGACGAACCGGTTTCTGCTTTAGATGTATCAATGCAAGCTCAGATATTGAATCTCTTTAAAGACTTACAAAATGAGTTTGGTCTTACTTATTTATTTATTGCCCATGATCTAGCAGTTGTAGAATATGTGAGTGATCGTATTGCTGTAATGTATATGGGAAAAGTGATGGAACTTTCAGATTATGATCGTATTATGCATGCACCTTCACATCCTTATACTAAAGCCCTTGTTTCGGCAATACCAATACCTAGTTTAGATAAAAAGGGGGAACGGATTATACTTGAAGGAGATGTACCTAGCCCAATTAATCCAGATCCTTATTGTCGATTTTATGGCAGATGTCGAGAAAGACAAAAAATATGTAAGGAACAAGAAACACATCTAAGAGAAGTTGAAACAGGAAGACTGGTTAACTGTTTATTGAGATAATGGAGTTTTAGAGTTGTTAAGTGAGGTTTATTTATGATTGATGTAAGAGAAGCAACAAAATTAATATCAAGTGAGATTATCAACTGGAGGCGAGAGCTTCATCAATTTCCAGAAATTGGTCTGGAGTTACCTCAAACGGCAAAATATGTGTCAGACCAGTTAACCAAAATGCAAGTCAAACATGAAACAGGTATTGCAAAATCTGGAATAGTGGGGTTGATTGAAGGGGCTATGCCTGGGAAAAAACGCACCATAGGTATTAGAGCAGATATGGATGGCTTACCCATTCAAGAAAAAACAGGGTTACCTTATCAATCTAAAAACAAAAACATGCACGCATGTGGACATGATGGTCACACAGCGATGCTTTTAGGTGCTGCCAAAATACTCAATGCAAATAAAGACTTGTTTTCAGGCAATGTAAAACTCATTTTTCAACCGGCAGAAGAAGGTCCTGGTGGTGCAAAACCCATGATAGAAGAAGGTGTTTTGGATAATCCCAAAGTAGACTGTATGATGGGTTTACATTTGAATGCGGTTATACCTGAACTAAAATCAGGAGGAATTGCCATTTGTGAGGGTCCAGTCATGCCTTCAGCTGATATTTTTACAATCAAGATAAAAGGGAGAGCAGGACATGGTGGGGCGCCCCATTTAACGGTAGATCCGATTGTTATTTCAGCACAAGTGATTACTGCTTTACAAACAATTATTAGTAGAGAATTGAAGCCTATGAATGCAGCCGTTATTTCTATTGGCAAAATTTCAGGAGGAACAGTTTTTAATGCTATTCCAGACGAAGTGATTATGAAAGGTACTGTCAGAGCTATTGAAAAAGAAGATCAAAAAAGAATTCAACAACGTATTAAAGAGATTGTTGAGGGGGTTACCCGAACCATGCAAGGAGATTATGAACTCCAATATGATTTTGGATATCCTGCATTAATCAACGAAAAGAAAATAACTGATCATGTGACACGTAGTGCCGCTAAAATAATTGGAGATGAAATGATTCATGTGATAAAAAAGCCTGTAACCATGGGTGGAGAAGATATGTCTTTCTTCTTACAAGCTGTTCCGGGAACTTATTTTTTTCTAGGTGCAAAAGATGAAAAACTTCCGGTTCAATATCCTCATCATAATGCTAGGTATGAGTTTGATGAAGATGTTTTATGGAAAGGGAGTGCAATATTAGCACAAAGTGCACTGGATTATTTAACACAAACATCAACAGATCTCTAACATTCAGATGGTGTTTGAAAGGCCGCCTGAATGATAGAGACCCTTATTCAAGGACTTTAAAGTACTGATTACCCACTTTAGGAAGTGAGGTCATGCACCGTGAGTTATCGGATAAATCAGTATAGTGAAAGGAGAAAGTAATGAAGCCAATTATTGGAATAGGCTATGATTTAGCTTGTTGTAACCAAGTTAATTATATTGAAGCAGTTGAAATGGCAGGTGGAATTCCAGTTTTGATTCCCCCGGTAGAAGACTTTGATGGGATGACTAAAGTATTAGATAGGATAGATGGACTTTTGTTGTCAGGGGGAACGGATGTGAACCCAGAATTATACGGAGAAAACCCCAAACATAAATTGGGAAGAATAGATCCTAAAAGAGATGTGTGGGAAATGAAATTAATGGAGCATGTCTATAAAAAAACCAATATTCCTATATTTGGTATTTGTAGAGGATTCCAATTAATGAATGTATATTTTGGCGGTAGTTTATATCAAGATATTAAGACAGAAATAAAAGATAGCTTAATGCACTGGCTCGTGGATTTTCCAGAGTCTTATCCAAGTCATGAAATTGATATTTTAGAAAAATCAAAAATAAGAGTAAATAGCAGACACCATCAAGCGATAAAAGTTTTAGGAAAAGAGCTGCGAGCCACATCCTTTTCAGAAGACAAATTAATTGAAAGCTTTGAAATGGATAGTACTAGATTTATATTAGCGGTTCAATATCACCCAGAGCTAATGGTGAAAGATTATGACGAACAATTAAACTTATTTAGAGTATTTGTTAATGCTTGTCAGTAAAGTTGTTTATTTTTAATACATTTTTTTCACAATCTTTATAGAAATAATGAGAAAAGCTTAAATGAATGGATGAAGACAGAAAAGATCTGTAATACCATCTAAATTTGTTTAAGCTTTTTTGTGTACTAATTTGAGTAGTCTATTAGTTGCTAATAGTTGAATTAAGACTGATAAAAGAGTATACTAAAACTGTTGTAAAAAACATAAATGATTGATTTAATAAATTGTATAGTAATATTCCATAGAAAATAGTGATATTAATTAACAGGACTCTTGGGTTTAGATGGACTTTAAAAGGCGAGATCAATCCAAGAGACCCTTATCTAGGGACTTTACTTATCTCCCGCTTTAAGAAGTGGAGTCTTAGCATGGTTAGTCATTAGATAAAAAGACCAAACAATGACAATCAAGAGGATATTGCCGTACTAATTTCCCACTTTAAGAGGTGGGAGTCTTAGCCCTGTAAGGCATCAGATATAAAGAGATGGAATGACATATGGAGGATTACATGGAAAAAAAGGGTCGTATTACAGGAGTTTTTGCAAGTCCATACGTACAAAAATATCTGCTGAAATATAAAAAAAGATATTTATTAGGCATCTTTTTTTTGATTATAATAGACATTCTTCAACTGAGAATGCCCCTGATTATTGGCAATGCTATTGATTATATTAGAAACCCAGGATCTGATTATTCAGGTTTAAACACTTACTTTGGAACAATTATTGGCATCGGTATCATGGTAGCTTTAGGCCGGTATTGTTGGAGAAATTTATTGTTTGGTGCTTCCCGTTGGATTGAATATGATATGCGTAATGAACTATTTGATCATTTAGAAAAACTGACACAAAATTTCTATAACCACCATAAAACAGGCGATATTATGGCTCATATGACTAATGATTTGAATGCTATTCGTATGGCATTAGGACCCGGTATTTTGACTATAG
>SKID01000341.1 GCA_007116605.1 Tissierellia bacterium | reverse complement strand
GACTGCAAAGGTCTTAAGGAATTTAGGTTCAGAAAGAGCAATGGTGGTTCATGGGTGTGATGGATTGGATGAAATCACATTAACGGGTAAGACTTATGTGGCAGAGTTAAAAAATGGAGAGATCACCAATTATTTGTTTGACCCAAGGAATTATGGATTTGATTTTTGTGACGGTAAAGATTTAAAGGGGGGGACTCCGAGAGAAAATGCTAAAATATTACAAGATATATTATTGGGAAAACCAGGACCTAAATCGGATATTGCCTTATTAAATGGTGCCGCGACGATTTATGTGTCAGGTTTAAAAGAAAGTTTTGAAGAAAGTCTAAAACTTGCTAGGATGTCTATAACGGATGGATGGGCTTATCAAAAACTTTTAAACATGAAAATGGAAACAAGAGGGAGATACAGTGCTTGATAAAATTATTAATAAAAAACAACAACGAGTAGCTTATCAAAAAAAACTAAAACCCTTAACTCGATTAAAAAGGCAGGTCGCTGAAGAGATAAAGATCGAGCAAAGAGACTTTAGAGGGGCTATGGATGCAGGTAAAAAGATACATATCATTGGAGAACTGAAAAAAGCATCGCCTTCTAAAGGGGTATTGTGTGACCCCTTTGCATATCTTGATTATGCAGTCATATATAACACAGGAGTGGAAGCTATTTCTGTTTTGACAGAGGAGGATTTTTTTCTAGGTTCGCCTGATTATCTATCAAAAGTTAAAGAGATTGTGACTGTACCCCTTCTTAGAAAAGACTTTATTATTGATGAGTATCAAATTTTTGAAAGCAAACTGCTGGGAGCAGATGCCATATTGTTAATTACAAGCCTCCTGTCAAGTAAGCAATTAAAGGAGTACCTCCAATTAGCTTCAGCTTTAGGTTTATCCAGCTTAGTTGAGGTGCATGATAAGGAAGAGATACTGATAGCCTTACAAGCAGGTGCAGAAATTATTGGTGTGAATAATCGAGATTTAAAGACATTTCATGTGGATGTGGAAAGAACACTATCCTTGTTGCCTTATATTCCAAATGAAATCATTGTAGTCAGCGAAAGTGGCTTACACAACAGACATCAAATTGAGAAGTTAGAGCAGGCAGGTGTTAAAGGTGTTTTAATTGGGGAAACACTAATGAAAAGCCAAGATATCTCATTTAAATTGAAAGAGTTGAGAGGTTTTATCGATGAAAGTTAAGATTTGTGGGTTACAAAACATACAAGATGTGATGAACATAAATCTATATAAGCCTGATTATGCTGGATTTGTGATGGCAAAAAGTAAAAGACAGGTATATCTGGAAAATATAAAGGAAATGATTAGAGCACTAGATGTAACGATTATTTCAGTCGCAGTCGTGGTTAATGAACCTATAGATGGTCTAAGAAAAATATTAGAACAAGGCGTCCAAGTATTACAATGCCATGGAGATGAATCACCCGATAAGATAAAAAAGATACTAGCATTAAAAGACAAGTATCGTTTTGAAGTATGGAAAGCAATAAGAATTGGTGATGAAACAATAGATGTGATCCATAAACAGTTAAAGGCTTATGAAATGGCAGATAAAATTCTTCTTGATAAAAAAGTCAGTTCCCTTTACGGTGGAACAGGAGAGGCATTTTCATGGGAAAAATTAAGCGATTTTGGCAAAATATATCCCAATATCATTGTAGCTGGAGGGCTCAATATTGATAATGTAGATCAAGGGATTAAGATAATAGGTCCTTTAGGGGTGGATGTGAGTTCAGGTGTAGAGACGAATGGAATGAAAGACCCCCAAAAAATCAGGTGTTTTATTGAAAAGGCACGTGCTTATTAAATAATCAGGTGTTTTTTATCGACTGAGTATTAATAATTATCAGCATTCATTTCGTTGCTTCACATTTGATACCTTGCGTTAAGAAAGAAAGAATTGGAGATGATGACATTAACTAAGGCGCGACTCAGTAAAATGTTTAAAAATGAACTAAATTATCTGCTTAGTCCGGTAAGTGATTGTTCAAATATCAACCTACTCCCTTCTATTAGTAAGGATAATCACTATAGTTTTCAGATAATAATGAGATTTAACATAATTTTACTTTTACAATCATACCATAATGTTGTAAAATAATACCTATCATCAGTTTTGAAAACGTTTAACTTGCTTGGGTGTCACTGGACTCAATACTCTGATGAGGTGAATCATGGACAGTTTGAGAATGAGATATCAATCAGGACTTGTGTTAGCGCAATTAGTCATCTGGTAAATTGGCAAGTTTATATAAAATTGATACAATAGTTTGTTATCACTAACTAATAAATAACGCGAGGAAGAAGTATGAAAAGATATAAGAGTTGGATAGCTTTAACAATAGTCGGTATTATTCTATATGGCATTATTGTCCTGGCTTTGGTCAACAATTATGAAGACAAGCAAAGAAATTATCTAGCAACAGAAATGGAAGCCTTTTCATCAAAAATAATGACAACTTTGAGCACATATGAAAAATTTTCTAATTATGTTTTTAAACAAGTGATTGATCAACCCTATGTGATGGAACTGATGTATGATGCCAATCATAGAACAGATATAGAAAAGATTCCTATCAGACAGGCTCTTTATAACCATCTCTTCTTTGATTACGAGTTAATTATCCAGCATGATTTTAGACAACTGCATTTTCATTTAGCTAATGGAGATAGTTTTTTACGATTTCATTCTCCCTCAAATTTTGGTGATAATTTAATGGATGTTAGGGACTCTATTCGATTGGCTAATACTGAACATAGATATGTGTTTGGTTTTGAGGAAGGACGTATTTTTAATGGCTATCGCTTTGTGTATCCTTTATTTCATAACAACACCCATGTGGGGTCGGTAGAAGTATCGATTTCAATGGCATCATTAATGGAAGTGTTAAAAGACTTGTACCCTGAGATTGATACTTTTTTTGTCATAGATCAAGAAGTAGTTGAAAGAATTGTATTTGCAGACCAACAGTCTAATTACGAATTACATCCTTATTTGCCTGGATATTATTCAGATCTTAACATTATGGGAGTAGCCAATAGAGATTGTTCTTCTATAGAAGAAACCCGTTGTTTTTTGTTTGGGAGACTAATGGATAAAGAACCCAATGTGTTGGCTTCTAAAGAAAGCTTTAATCGAGTGATTTATTATCAAGGTACAGACTATCTTGTTCAATTTAAGGCGATTGAAAATATTTCTAGTGAACCAGTGGCTTATTTTATCGGGATATCAGAACAGGATAATGTGATCACTTTTTATGACAGTGTAGGTAGAGATATCTTATTGGTCAGCGCATTATTTATCTTACTGTTTGTTTCAACCTTTATCTATCAGAAAAAGCAATATGAGTTAGAAATATTATCTTCAACAGATAAGTTAACTGGATTATATAATCGTCACAAATTAGTTGAAATTGCTGAACGAGAGGTAGAAAGATTTGAACGATATGATTCATCCATATCAGTCGTTTTGTTAGATATAGACCTCTTTAAGAGGATTAATGATCAGTATGGTCATGGCATAGGAGATGAAGTGTTAGTCCAGATGGGAGAGGTCTTAAAAGAGACTGTTCGAAAACAAGACATTGTTGCCCGTTGGGGTGGGGAAGAATTTTTAATGCTATTAATAGAAACCGGTTTAGAAGAAGCAGCCATCATTGCAGAACGTTGTCGAAAAAATATAGAAGCCCATTTATTTCCTAAAGTAGGACAAGTTACAGCGAGTTTAGGTGTGGCTACAATCCAAGAAAAGGAGTCCCTTGATACATTAATTAATCGAGCCGATTTAGCCATGTATGAAGCAAAAACTTCGGGAAGAAACCAAGTCAGAAAGAGTGAGTAATTGAAAACCCCTTCGTTAAAAGATTTAAGAAATCTAACGGAGGGGTTTAGTTTTTCCTTACTTATAGAAAGGTGGGTTTAGAAAGATTCTTCATTCAATACAGATGATTAAATAGATTCAGGTAGGACTTTGTTCAAAACCACTCCTATAAAGGCAGCGATGGCCAATCCTGATAATGACAAAGTGCCACCAATAAATACATTGTCAATAGCAATACCACAAACTAATATTAAGGCTGAGATAATTAAATTTCTTGAATGTGCAAAGTCTAATTTTGCTTCCACCATGGTTCGGACACCAACACTTGAAATCATACCAAATAAGATGATGGACACACCTCCCATGACGGGTACAGGGATTGAAAGAATCAGCGCACCAAATTTTCCCACAACACTGAGAATAATAGCAAATATGGCAGCCAATCTTAGAATAGATGGATCGTATACTTTTGTCACAGCTAAAACACCGGTGTTTTCACTATATGTGGTATTAGCAGGTCCACCTAATAAACCAGCTGCAAGGGTAGCTACTCCGTCACCTAACATGGTTTTATGAACACCAGGATCTTTGAAAAAATCTTTGCCAACAACAGCGCCATTTGTGGTGATATCTCCAAAGTGTTCGATAAAAATAACTAAGGCAATAGGGGCAATGGCAGTAATGCCTGAAATGGACAAAACGGGCCAGGTGGTTAAATGATTGACGGCTTCTGGTGAAAAACCAAACCATCGAGCAGAAGTAATGAGCGAGAAATCAACTAAGTTTAGAGGGATGGAAGCTAAGTATCCTACACCTACTGCAATTAGGATAGGAACCAGTTTAAAAAAGCCTTTAGCAAAAATAGAAACCACAATCATGGTTAGGACGACAACAGAAGCGATGAGTAGGCTTGTGCTATCAAAAGCACCGATTTGTGTCTCGGGATTAAAACTGTAACCTGACATGGATAAGGCTACAGGAGCTAATCGAAGTCCAATGACCATAATAACTGGACCTGTGACAATGGGTGGGAAAAATGATCTGACTTTATCAGAACCTACGACTTGAATAATAATAGACATTAAGATATAAATAAGACCTGCACCGATAACACCTGCTTTCACAGCACCAATACCTTCGTTAGCAAGGGTCATATAAATAGCGCCTATAAATGCAAAGCTAGATCCGAGGAAGACAGGTACTTTGCCTTTTGTAATAAAATGGAAAATTAGTGTACCAATACCGGCAGATAAAAGTGCAATTGAGGGATTTAAACCTGTAAGAATGGGAACGAGAACGGTGGCACCAAACATAGCTAATAAGTGCTGAAAACCTAAAACGATTTTTTTTGTTGACATACAACCTCCAGGAATATGATGTATAATAACCCCATGACAGACAAAAAACTTCTTGACAGGGCAAGAAGTTATAAATCAGTCTTTATATCTCCTTGTTAGTCTCTCGGACTAATTTAAAGGATTATTACCATTCATAATGATAAAGAATGAAGAGCAAAAAGTCAATAAAAAAGATCAAACATTTTTCCAATCTGGCTCATATGACAACTAATCCATGGATAAAAGTTTGTGATGAAAAGCTTGAAGATGATGATAGATTTCTTCCCAATGATAAACTCTTTTTAGGTAAGAGGGATTCTCATAACGATTAAAACCGGTATCCATTAATAAGACTTCAATATTGGCCTGTCCTAAAGACTT
>SKID01000012.1 GCA_007116605.1 Tissierellia bacterium | reverse complement strand
TCTTTTTTTATTTATTCAAAATATCCACATTCTGCTGCTATTGCTCGGCAGCCCATATTTTCTAAAGCTTTTGCTGCATCTAAAATAGGTTGCCTGCAAGGTGTTTTATCTTGTTCCCAAACCAAAGTATAATTGTCTACACCCTTGGCTATCTGATATTGAATAGGATAACCAAAACCACTTGCGTTTCTCACATCTCCTGGAAAACCAGGGTATGCATCATCCAATACCATTATACCAATGCCCATGCCATAACATGTGTGTTGTTTTCTGGTACGAATGTAATTAATACCAAAGTCTCTGTTCATAAATGTCCTCCTTTTTAATCCTTATATTTTTCTTCCCACTTCTTAAGTGCTTCCAATTGAACTTCACTCAATGGTGCTACTGCATGACTGGAAAGAATTTGCTCTATTTTATTCTCCACACGATCCATCAAATCAGAAGTATCTGGATTTTCCATTTTTCTACCAAAGAGTTTTGGATACCATATGCTTCTAAAGTTTTTAAAAGTGTGGGGATGCTCCAAATAATGTCCTCCAAAACCTACCTCTTTTATTACGTCCATAGCCAATGTTTTGTCGTCTACTTCAATGCCTTTGTTATAGTTTTTTAGTTGATCAATGATCTCACAAGCTAAGATGACCATTGCAGGGGACACACTGTTACAATGATCCATCACACCTATATCATGAACCAGATTAGCTTTGCTCAGTGCTGTTGAAAACAATTCCATAGACACTTCAGCCACAGATTGAGGATCAATGGTTTTGGCATCACTACAAGCTGCTGTGCCATAGAAAGGCAACTCATAATAACTCGCTAACTCTGAAGCCGCGGCTACCGCCAAGTGAAATTCAGGTGCTGCATATGAACCTATAGTTGTTTGCATATCAAACACGGTAGGCATGGATCCATATATAAATGGTGCACCTGGATTGATTGCCTGTGTGATGACTAATCCTGCCAGTATTTCCGCATTATTTTGTGCTAATGCACCTGCCAAAGTTACTGGCGCAGTACCGCCCATCATACTATAAGGCATATAAACAACTGGAATTTTATTGATGGCACTAATATATAGCTTTTCCGTACTTTCTATAGGATGGGTTAATGGTGGTATCGGCTCGCAGTAGTTAAATATAAAAGGTTTTTCTTGCAAATTTTCAAGTCCACCTGCTACATCAGCAGCCATGTCGATGATTTCTTGTAAGGAATCAATATCATTCGTGGAAAAGTTAATCGTTTTAGAAAAGTTCTTAACGGTTTCCAAAAATGTGACTTGCGACTGAACTTCTGGATTGACATCTGAGCACATCCCCACCGATAGTATGAAACTAATTGAATCCATCGCATCTGCTAGGGTACACATTGTCTTAATATCTTCTTTTAAATAAGGGCGTGCCTTATTATCTTTGTAATCAAGGTATTCTAATTGGTCTGCATGGGTTCCAAAAAAAACTGGATTTTCGTTATCAATGACCATATGAGGTTGCCCATCCCTTGTATAAAGGGTTAATGATTTTGGTGCTGTTTCAATCGCTTTTTCCACAACTAACCTTGGAAATTTTGCAATATCACCCTCAAATACCACACCCATAGAAATTAGTTTTTCTTTTGTTCGTTCTCCTATTACTTTCATTCCAAAATCCTCAAGTAAATTTAGACTTGCTTGATGGATTTTTTCAACTTTTTCTTTTCCTAACACTGTAAATTGAAGATTACGGTTGATCTTTGTCATATCTATTCCTCACTATCTTTCTATATATCTTCTTTTTCAAATGTCTCATTGAGGCTATGCTAACAATGATGATTCTCCCTATCAAAGTCGAGACAGTTTCTTGAAGATTTAGGCAACGACTAACAATGCTATGTCTCCCACTTATCCAAGTGGGAGATAAGTACTGTAACGTCTCTGAATAAGAGCCTCTAACATTTATGTATCGTTTCATACGCCATGTGAAACTAAGAAAATTTTTGACAGGACTTTACTTGACACCTTCTCTTAGATACTTATTCAGAGTATCTACATCCATGTTATCAATGCCTAAGTATTCTAAAGTATATGCTCCCTGAGTTAAATCTCTATCCAATATGGCACATGCTAAATGGATCATTGAATCAATAATTGGTGTTTTAACACCATATTTTTTACCAAGTTCGTGATAAACATGACACCCTACCGGAATATCTTATGTAATATATCGATTTTCCATCGTGAATGGACCTGTTCCAAATTGTATTGGATCTTGTTGATCAAATGGAATAAGATAATCAAGTCCCATATATTCTTGGCCTAACACATTTTCTCTTGAAAAGAAATGTTCTTTTTCATATGGCTGAATGCCAACCCCTAATTTATCTGCTAATGCGCACTCTTCTTTATAAAAACTGTATTGCACTTGAGATATTGATTCACAATAAGCATGAGAATAGATTGAAAATTTGTATTTGTCTTCACCAAAAATTCTTCCAAAGTTTTCCATGGTAGAAACACCTAAAATAGCGCCTGGACAATGTAATACCGGATTTACATTAGATAGACCTGTATCTAGAACGGTATCTCCTGCTACTGCACCATCTCCTTGTGTCACTGCATCCATAGAAGGTAAGTATTTTGAACTTTCAATAAACTTTTCTGTATCTTTTGCTGGCATTGCTGCTCCTCGTAGTGTAATGGCTCGATAATAAACACGTATTTTGTGTGTTACAACGCCTCCATATATATCTACACGACTACCATAAGTTGAGCTAGACCACCCTCCAACAATAACATCTTTATCGCAACCTGCTTCATCCATCATTTTTTTAAGAATCAGAGAACCAAAGTTGTCAGGAAAAATATGTACCACTTGGCCATCTTCTAAAACAGGTATTAATTTCTCGAAAAATGGTACATGACCGAAGGTTGGTGTTGCTACCACAATAAGCCCTGCTCCTTTAACCGCTTCTGCCACATCAGTTGTTACCTTATCCATTTTTGCAAAACCTTCACGTTCAAAACCATAATAATTAATCTGATCCCCATAAAATTTAATGCCCTTCTCTGCAACATTGCGCAGAGTGTTTTTTGCAAACGGCATTAAGTCACAAATTCTTACTTTAGCACCACCTAATGCACAATCTCCAGCAATGGCTTTTCCAACTGCTCCTGCTCCAAGCACAGCGATGGGTTTGTCTTTTAAATAACTCATGTCAACCATGTCCAATTTCCTCCTAAAATGAAAACGTTTTGTTTGTTATAGATTAAGCAAAATACATGCCAATTAAATACTATTGATCTTTTCCTTGCATTTGGAAGGACTCCACCATTTATCATCAATATAATCAATAAACAGGTGCCAATTAATTTGCTCTTGTCAGTGATTCAATACAACTTTTATCTTGATACGCTGTAGTTTGCTAAGAGTGTCATGTAAATTTGCATGACAAAATATTTGCGTCTTTTCATTTTTGTGATACAATGAGTTGAGGTGATTCATTATGACTATATCCCATCCTAACAATATGCCCCTTAAGTTAATGGAAACTGTTGAGGACATTTGCATTCAAGTTTTTGATAAAGATTCTAAAACACTCCTTTACTCCAAGGGCTGTGAAAAAATCGAAGGTCTTAATCGAGAAGCTGTCATTGGTAAAACCATTGATGAGCTCTATACTGTAAAAAAAACAAGGGATAATCCTCATGGATCTATTCCCTTGAAAGTCTTAGAAACAGGTCAGGTGATGAAAGACCAGCATGTCACTTTTATCACTCAATCTGGTAAGGAAGTCAATGTGATTAGCTCTACTTATCCAATCTTCGAAGATGACCAAGTCACCGTCTCAGCTGCCATTTGTGTCTTTAGAGATATTGGAGATTTCCTACAGATGGCCCAAACCATTCAAAAATTAGAAAGCGACTTAGCCCAGGAGAAAATAAATCGAAAAGGCAACGGCACAATTTATAGCTTTACCGACATCATTGGGCAAAGCGACCGCACTCAGCATTGCATCCAGTTATCAAAAAAAGCCTCTCAAAGCACTGCCCCTGTATTAATCTATGGTGCTACTGGTACAGGTAAAGAAGTTTTTGCTCAAAGCATTCATAATGAGAGCATTTTTGGTATGGGTCCCTTTGTTGCTATTAATTGCTCTGCAATTCCAGAAAATTTGCTTGAATCTACTCTGTTTGGTACTTGCAAAGGTGCTTTTACAGGAGCAGATGAAACCAAAGGTTTATTTGAACTTGCCGAAAGAGGGACTCTCTTTTTAGATGAAATTAACTCTATGAGCCCACATCTTCAAGCTAAACTACTCAGGGCACTTGAAACTAAACATATTAGAAAAGTTGGCGGTAATCAGGAAATTCCCATCCGCGTTCGAATCATTAGTGCCACTAATCAAAATCCTCTTAAGCTTGTTCGAAAAGGTGTCTTGAGAGATGATTTTTACTATCGATTGGCTGTCATACAGCTTCCTATTCCTGAGCTAAAACATCGTAAGGAAGATATTCCAGAACTCATTCAGCATTTTATTCGAAACCATGCCCATATCGTAGGAAAGAGAATTACTGGAATATCTGAAGAAACTTATGAAATACTTTTGCAACACCACTGGCCTGGAAATGTGAGAGAGTTAAAACATGTCATCGACCAATCCATTTATCTTGCCGATTACAAGGATACGATTTTGCAACCTCATCACCTGCCTATTTACCTTAATGAAAATGGAAACAATAAAAAAATCAGCCCTCAATACCAAATGAATCGAGGATCTGATATCAAAACAACCTTGCAAGTGATTGAGAAACAAATCATTCTTGACGAGCTTGTGAAAAATAAAAACAACATTAGTCAAACTGCAAAAGCTTTAGGAATGACTCGACAAAATCTTCAACACAAACTTAAAAACTATCAAGTTTAACGACCCATGCATGTTTATCCGATGACAAAAAGTGAAGAGACTTCCACTTAATAAACGGGAGTCTCTTCACTTTTTGTCTTTAGATTGAATTCATGAGTTGGGGAATAATCTGATACAAATCACCCACCAAGCCATAGTCCGCCACTCTAAAAATAGGTGCTTCAGGGTCTGAGTTAATGGCTATAATGGTATCCGATTCTTTAATTCCTGCAATATGTTGTGGTTGCCCTGAGATACCACATGCAATATATATTTTGGGTTTAATTCGATGCCCACTATAACCTACTTGTGCATGTTTATCAATATAACCCATCTCTGCTAGTGGTCTTGAAACAGCTACAGCTGCATTTATACGATTGGCTAAAGCTTTGATTAATGCCATGTCTTTAGATTGAACAATCCCTTTACCCGCACCTACAACAATTTTTGCCTGATAAATATCTTGCCTCTCTTTTTCAGATTTTTCAACGATTTTTAAGTTGAAATCGCCATTTATTATGGCTTGTTTCATCAAAATTTCTCCATTTTTCCAATTGTCTATTTTGCTTTCTTTAAATTCCATTAATTCCAAATTATATTTCTCACATAATTTATTTACTTCTTCTTTAATTAGTTCTTTCATTTTTATTCAAAGTCAGATTCAACTTCTAACTCCCAAGGTTTACTTATTCTTTTA
>SKID01000244.1 GCA_007116605.1 Tissierellia bacterium | reverse complement strand
TTTGTTTTTATAGATCAATATGTTTCCCTCGTAGCTTCACATTTGACGCCTTGTCATCTATTAAGCTCAAAGGAAACAAGGCATCAAAAGAGGCGCTTCTCGGGAAAATAGTTGATCTTTTCCCCTATTGGTTGGGGTAGCACTAATATTCAATGCTAATAGAGGATAAAACAAGTATCTCCGATGACTCACAGTGCAAGTTTCCCACTTGTTCAAGTGGGAGGATAGCCCTGTAGAGTCCCTGGATAACGGTCTCTAAGGTCAGCTGCCGTTTACACGACATCTGAACCTAAGAGTCCTGTTGATGACTCGCGCATTATGTGACCCTTTGCTTCCGTTCACTTTAGTTAAAAAAGGATACAACATGCTTCTGAGATGCGCATTATTGGATTCTTTGTT
Organism: Tissierellia bacterium; assembly: GCA_007116605.1. Classification (GTDB taxonomy): domain Bacteria; phylum Bacillota; class Clostridia; order Tissierellales; family Dethiosulfatibacteraceae; genus 38-11. The sequence continues at coordinate 5,204 of SKID01000244.1, read as the reverse complement.
TCCTTTAATAGTTAATAAAAACAAAGGATTCAATACTAAGCAACGAAGATGCAGTTGTATCCCCAGCAAAGGGTCTAAATACTAAGCAGCGATGATACGATTTGATCCTAAATACTAGGCAATGAGTACGGCTAGTCATCAGACAAAAAACTATTTTGTTCTTTTGAGCAAATAATCGGCGATCTCTAAAAGTCGCGTCTTTTTTTCTTGAAATACAGAAAGATGGGCTATCGCCTCTTGGGTGTATTGATTCAACAAATGGTTAGAAGCTTCTAATCCCAGTAGAGACACATAGGTTAGTTTATTGTTTTTCTCATCACTACCGATAGGCTTACCTAAAACTTCTTCAGTTGAAGTGTAATCAAGAATATCGTCTTTGACTTGAAAAGCTAATCCTAATAGGCGAGCATATTCTTTGACGGCTTTAATCTCCTCATGGGAACCTTGGCCAGCAATAGCACCGATTTCACATGAAGCTTGTATCAAGGCGCCGGTTTTGAGTCGATGCATATGCTCTAAATAGTCTTGACTTTTTTCTTGGACAAACATATCAACAACTTGTCCTCCAATCATCCCTTGACTACCAGAGGCAGTCATTAGTACAGATAAGCAATCTAAAATGGTAGCGTCAGAAAAGTGAGATGTTGAGCGAGAGTCTAGGATAATTTCAACAGCTTTATTAAGAAGAGCATCACCAGCTAATATCGCCATCGCTTCACCATAGACTTTGTGATTTGTAGGTTTGCCACGCCTAAAATCATCATTATCCATAGCGGGTAAATCGTCATGAATTAATGAATAAGCATGAATCATTTCAACGGCAGCAGCATATGGCAATATAGGAGTTGAATCCTTTTGAAATAGCTCATAGGAAGCAAGCATTAACAGTGGACGAATGCGTTTGCCTCCAGATAACAAGCTATATCGCATACTTTGATATAATTGTTGCTGACGACTTAAAGGTTCTGGCAAGATTTTCTCAAGATAGTGATCTACTATTTTTAAGTTTTGGTTCATCCAAGTCATAAATTCCATTATATTTATCCAATCTTTTTTCCGATATTATAACATGGCAAATATTTTGAGACAAGTTTAATGGGTTTCTAGGGAGGCAGAAATGGAAAACAGCAGTTATTTATTTACTACAATGCTAACATTGTTAATCGTTTCTTTTGTTGGATTAAAAGCTAGCAAAGGGGTCAAAGATTCTAAAGATTTTTCTTTAGGGGGTCGGCGCTTTACTGGACCGCAAGTGGCAACCAGCATTATTGGGACTTTGGTTGGGGGTGCTTCAACGATAGGAACTGCACAAGCGGCATTTATCAGTGGTGCAAATGGGATGTGGTTTACATTAGGTGCAAGCATGGGCTGTCTTTTTTTAGGTTTATTTGTTGCTCGTCCCTTACGAGATGCAAATATTTTTACGATACCTGAATTTATGACTCGCTTTTATGGAAATCACGGAAGAACCACATCGAGTATGATTTCATCCATTGCTATTTTCGTTCATATTACAGGACAAGTCTTAGCGGCTGTGGCAATTTTCACAACATTGTTTCATATCACTGAAAACATCGCCATCTTTCTAACGATGATGCTGATGATGTCATATATTTTTTTTGGTGGATTTTTAGGATCGGGTATTGTTGGAACATTGAAGACTTTTTTGCTTTATGGCACTCTATTATTTAGTGGTATCATTGTGATGATAGGATTTGGAGGTTTTACAGGTATCGCAAATACTTTTCCAAAAGAGCCATGGTTTAATTTATTCAGTCAGGGTATTGGCGTCAATTTAGCCCAAGGGTTTGCTTTGGTTGTAGGGGTTTCATCAACACAAACCTATTTACAAGCCATTTTTTCTGGTAAAACAGCAAATGAATCAAGAAAAGGTGCATTTTTAGCGGCTTTATTAATACCTCCCATAGGTGTACTCTCTACACTCATCGGTCTGTTTATGCAGGCGAACCATCCTCTGATAGCATCTAAACAAGCCTTGCCACTATTTGTCGTTTATTACTTAAATCCAGTAATAGGTGGAATTGTGATAGCCACTTTAATTATTTCTGTTGTTGCAACAGGGGCAGGTTTAGCATTAGGAATTAGCACATTATTTAGTAGAGATATATTTAAACATTTGCTTATGCCAGATGCAACAGATAGACAAGAAATGCGCGTCCTTCGAGGAACCGTACTGGTTGTCATGCTTTTGACCGCCCTAATGGTGATATTTAATCTAGATTCCCTTATTTTACAATGGTCATTTTTATCGATGACATTAAGAGGAACAGTAGTCTTCGTCCCTTTAATGACGATACTCATATTAAAAAACAAGACACCTAAAAAAGCAGGACTCTTAGCCATGGTGATCGCACCAACTTTAACGATTGTATTGTCCGTTTTTCGTTTAACTACCATTGATCCCCTCTATATCGGTCTAGGAATTAGTTGCGTGATTATTGCAATAGGATATTTGATAAACAAAAAAAATAGTTGAAAAATCAATGTATATTAAATCTATGACAAAAGTCATGGTATAAAATGACCATAGATAGATGGTCAAATCTCAGTGAAAAGATATAATGGCATTATCAAATAAATATAGAGGTGTGTCATGAAAAAAATAGCAATATTATTCATCGGTTTAATGTTACTTTCTAGTGTAGGTTGTGCAGGTTCTGCATTAGAAACTTATCAAGAAGCTGTTTTAAAAACAGAAGGTTTAGACCAGGGCAAAAGCAGTTTTTCAATAGGGATTCAAAATGTTTTTCGATTAGAAGGCTTAACACAAGAAGAACAGTTAAGGTATCAGTCTATGGAAAACATAGAAATGAACTATTTAACAAGTTTTGATAAAAGTCAAAATTTAAGAGCAAGTGATTTTTACTTCTTTTTAGGAGATTATGGTCTTGATGGCAAGCTTTATCAGCAAGGGAGAGACTATTATCTAAAGCTACCGATCTTATCACATTATCTCAAGATGGATGAAAACACATTACAATCACCCAATAAACACCCATTTGATGAAGAGCATCCTTTTATCACAAGAGTAACCCAAGAATGGATTGAATTATTAGAAGTAGATAATGTTGTCAAGGGCGAAAGAGCGATTATGCTTACAGAAGATGGAGAAGTGAAAGTAACCAGATTTACAGTTGAACCTTCTGAAGATCAAGTGCGATTGTTTATGAAAAAAGTGTTCTCTTTAGCTCGAGCAGAAAAAGAAAGTTTAATTCAATTAATGGGTCTTGTGGACACAGAAGATTTTTCTATTGAAGAAATGATTGATTCTTTAGAAACAGCCTTTAATTCAATGGATAAAGTTAACTTTAAAGTGTATGCCTATATTGATATTGATGGTTTTATTGTAAGAGATGAGACTTTTATTGAGTTTGAACAGTTTAACCCTGAGCCTGGTGGGATGTATAAAATGACTATGACACTGACAGAAGAAAACTGGGAAAACAATCGATGGCAAGACATCCAATTACCGGAATTCAATAGTGACAATGTGATGTCCATAGAGGATATGGATGGGATTCAAGTGCCTGGATTAGGACAGTAATCATGCTAAAAAAACAACTGCGGAGGGGAACATGTTACAAATAAAAAATTTATCTAAAAAATATGGTCAAAACATAGCCGTTCAAGGGATTGACTTCCAAGTACAAGAGGGAGAAATATTAGGGTTGTTAGGTCCTAATGGTGCAGGTAAATCAACTACAATATCAATGATAGCCACACTAATTGCACCAGATACGGGTGAGATTATTTATAAAGAGCAAAACATAGCACACAATCCAAATAGCATTAGAAAAGAGTTAGGCTATGTACCCCAAGAAATAGCACTCTATCCAACTTTGACGGGTATGGATAACTTAAAGTTTTGGGGACAATCTTATGGACTAAAAGGAAATCAACTGAAAGAAAGAATACAAGAAGTTGCGGAAATCATTGGGATTAAAGATCGCTTGAAAGATCGTGTCGAAAAATATTCAGGTGGAATGAAAAGAAGGCTGAATATTGGATCTGCCCTATTACACCATCCGAAGCTGATTATTTTTGATGAACCCACGGTGGGCATCGATCCACAATCACGAAATCATATCTTAGATGCGATTAAAAAAATCAACCTTGAAGGCACAACAGTGATTTATACGAGTCATTATATGGAAGAAGTGGAATACTTATGTACCCGAACTTGCATTATGGATCAAGGCAAAATCATTGCTTCAGGAACAAAAGAGTCTTTGGTGGAAAGTATTAAGGGGACAGAGCAAGTTGACATGACTATTGAAAACATTAATCCAGGGATGATAGAAGTTTTACAACAACACCCCTATATTAGCCATTTAACCGTACAAGACAATCAACTGACTTTTAAGCGAGAAGGGCAAAATGGAAGTTATGGTGAAATATTAGATATTATCGCACATCATGGTGGAAAACTGCAAGGCATGGATGTGAAGAAGCCTGATCTTGAGACGGTATTTCTTACCTTAACAGGCAAGGCTTTAAGGGATTAGGAGGACGCTATGTGGAATATTGTCTTAAAAGACTTAAAGCTCATGCTTTATGATAAAAAAAAGATAGTGGCCTTAATTCTTATGCCAATTATATTGATCACCATATTGAGTTTTGCTCTAGTAGGTTCTTTTCAAGAAATGGGAAGCCAATGGACTCTCAATATTGCCATAGTGACAGCCTATGATCGTGAGGCAGATATTGAACGATTTGAACGATTTATGAAAACTTTAGGAAGCAGTGTCACTGAAGAAATAAATATGGATACAGCGGCAATGATTGAACAATTTGATCCAGAAAAGATTTTCTTTGATGAATTTTTAGGGTCAGATGGGATGGTAGACTTTTTTAATTATCAAGTGGTATCCATGGATGAAGCCATGTCTATGCTTTCAAATAAACAAGTCAATAGTGTGATTATCATGCCAGCATCTTATGTTTATAATGCATTAGTCAATACATTTACCCCTTTTAGAAATAACACAACCTTCACAGTGATGGCGCATCCAGAATTAAATTATAGTCGGCTAATCACTGAAGAAGTGGTTCAAGGTTTTGGAGAAGCTAAAGGCGTGTATTTAGTAAGGGGGTAAGCATGGACTATAAAACACTTTCAAACGGTTTTAAAGGACACATTAAAAAAGGTGAAATCGTTGAAAAATGGAATGAAAAACATGGCG
>SKID01000097.1 GCA_007116605.1 Tissierellia bacterium | reverse complement strand
CCCCACAAGTGACAGTTTGAAAAAAATGGCTGAGATAGGAGCAATTGCTGCGATACAACCTGCTTTTATCTATAACGAAGCAGATGGATACGATCAATTATTGCCTCAAGATAAGATTGAAAGTTTTTTGCCGATGAGAAGTTATTTAGATGCGGGTGTGATTGTTGCATTAAGTACTGATATGGCCTGTGCCCACGTCAATCCTTTCTGGAATCTTTACGCTGCAATGACGAGGAAAGGGATTCAAGGATTTCAGCTTGGTAATAAAGAGATAATGACTTTACATGAAGCAATTAGAGGAATGACTTTAGAGGGAGCTTATATGACAGAAGAAGAACATATTAAAGGCTCTTTAGAACCTGGAAAATTGGCAGATTTTATTATCTTAGATGGAAGATTAATAGACATGGATCCTGAAGACATCAAAAATATAAAAGTGGAGCAAACATTTGTTGATGGATGTTGTGTGTTTAAGAGGAGATAGAGATGAAAATTTGGCAAAGTTATTATCCGACACTGATTATTTATAATGGCACTATTCACACAGTAGATGAAAAGGACACGATTGTTGAAGCGATAGCTGTAGCGGGCAATAAAATTATTGCCACAGGATCTAATGGGGATATTTTACCATTAGCCGTCGAGGGTACTTTGAAGATAGATGCACAAGGAAAATCGGTTATACCAGGAATTATAGATTCTCACAATCATATGTGGGAAGCAGGAATTTTAATGGATGGTATTGTAACCCTTGGTGTTGAAAGTATTGAAGCCGTTAAAAAGATGGTGAAGTCAAAACTGAGAACTATGAAACCGGGTCAATGGTTGCAAGGGGGTAGCTGGGTTGAATCCCAGTTTGTGGAGAAAAGGATGATCACAAAATATGATCTAGATGAGGTTTCACCACAAAACCCTGTAGTATTAGAGAGGATTTTTTCTACTTGTGTGGCCAACACAATGGCATTGAAATTAGCAGGCATTACAAAAGATACCCCTGATCCTGAAGGAGGCTTAATCGATAGAGATCCAATAACAGGAGAACCAACAGGATTGTTACATCGCACAGCTAAGCAATTGGTTAGAAATGTCATTGACACACCTTTTGGTGGTGACTCCTTTGAATTAGATCCTCGGTTAGAAACTGCAATCCTAAGAGGGATGACCGACTATTTGTCTTATGGTATTACAGGTGTTGTTGAACCTGGAGTGTCCCCTGCTTTAATGAAAGCGTATCAAAATATTAAAAATCGTGGAGAGCTAAAGATAAGAACCAATCTAATGCCCAACTGGCATGGATTTGCAATTAATGAAGATACAAGCTTTTCAGACCGTTTAATCAAAGAGTATGGTGTATATACGGGTTTCGGTGATGAATGGTTGAGTATGGGTGCTTTAAAAATGGCAATTGATGGAGGATTAACTTCTAAGACACAATTATCGTCTTGGCCTTATCTAGGAGAAGAAAAGCCACGAGAAGCGCCTTTGAGATTAGATTTAAACAAACTAGATGGATGGGTTAAGGAAGCCCATGATGCTGGATGGTCTGTAGGCATTCATGTGATGGGTGATATCGCCATTCAAAAGGCGGTAGATGCCATGTATCAAGCTTATCTTGCAAACCCAGTGAAAAGACGTCATCAAGTGATTCATGCCTATTATCCCACAAAGGATAGTTTAGAAAAAATGGCAGAAATGGGTGTCATTGCTGCGTTACAACCTGCTTTTATCTATAACGAAGCAGATGGTTATGAAACCTTACTTCCTAGAGATAAAATAGAAAGTTTTTTACCCATGAGATCATATATTGATGCAGGTGTCATGGTGGCTTCAAGTACAGATATGCCTTCGGCCCATGTGAATCCTTATTGGGGACTATATTCAGCGGTGACAAGAAAAGGGATCCAAGGACACCAATTAGGGACTAAAGAGTGTATGACAATCCATGAAGGACTCCGTAGCATGACTTTGCATGGTGCTTATATGTCTGAGGAAGAAGAGATTAAAGGCTCATTAGAGCCAGGAAAACTAGCAGATATGGTCATATTGGATAATAATTTATTGACTATTGATGAGGAAAACATCAAAAACATTCAAGCTTTAAGGACCATTGTGGATGGAGAGACAGTCTATCAAAAATCCACTTAATTCATTGTAGGTAAAATTTAAAAATAGATTACCTAAGAAAAACAAAGAAAAACAGGAGGGAAAAATGAAAAGATTCTTTTCAGTACTACTGATAGTTATGTTGCTATTAGTATCAATCACGGCGTGTCAACAACCAGCGCCAGCACCAGCCCCATCGGATGATAATGGCGATGATCCAGCACCAACGCCAGATCCAGTGGATGAAGGATTGGACACTTTGATTATTGCATTAAGTACGGATGTGACAACATGGAATCCATATGCAAGAAATCAAATTACAGCAAATGCAGTCCATATGCATGTTTTTGAGCCATTAGTTTTAATTGATGAAAACATGGGTATACAACCTGGATTAGCACTATCTTGGGAAGCCAATGAGGATGCTTCTGTTTGGACAATCAAATTAAGAGAAGGCGTTACATTCCATAATGGAGAGCCGTTTACAGCTCATGACGTAGTATTCTCATTTGACAAAGTTTTAGAAACTGGTATTGGTTGGGTAGATTCCATGTCAACAATCGGCAGCTATCGTGCGTTAGATGACTACACATTAGAAATCGTTTGTAGCACACCAGACGCTTTGTTGCCAGCGAATCCACTAAGAAACTTAAGAATTATTAGCAAAAATACTCATGAGGGACAAGATTTAGAGCATTTAGAAGATGTGGTTAACGGAACAGGAAGATACCGACTTGTTGAGTATGTCAGAGATGATCGTGTTGTTCTTGAAAGAAATGAAGATTATTGGGGAGAAAAACCTGAATTTAAGAATGTTATTTTTAGAACAATCCCCAATGAAGCGACTAGAACAGCTAGTTTGATATCTGGTGAAATCCACTTCTCTGAAGTTATTAACGTAAGAGATGCACAAATGATGGAAAATTTACCAAATATTAATGTGGTTAGTTCACCTTCTATTAGTCCAAACATGTTTGTTATGGTTCAAGTAGATGGAGACCCAAGTCCGAATTCTCCAAATCCAATGGTATCGCCAGATGGATCTAATCCATTAAATGTAAGAGATGTCCGTGAAGCCATCGTCAGAGCCATCGATGTGGATGAGTTGATTGACGTGGTCATGGCTGGCTATGCAACACCTACAGATTCATTAATTTTACCAGGATCAAATGGTTTTAATCCGAATATTAAGCGTTATGCCTATGATCCAGAAAAAGCCATGGAATTACTGGACAATGCTGGATATCCAATCCAAGAAGGTGGAGAATTAGATGGTTATAGATTCTCTATTACACTAGATCATCAAGAGAGAAATGCTATTATGGCTACGGCTGTAGCAGGTTATCTTGAAAGAGTAGGCATTCGATGTATCCCTTACACGATTCCTAATGCAGTGGTTTGGGATCATGTAAGAATGTATGACTCCTATCAATCACATTTCTTAGTCACTAGTTGGAGTAATCCAGCAGGTGAAGCGGCAATGGTAGCAAAAGACACGATTTATAGTGCGCCTTTTGACCAAAGAAAACGTGATGGTTTTGGTGGTGTTAACAGAGGGTATTATGTGAATGAAGAGCTAGACGAGTTGATTGAATTAGCTTTAGCAACTGCAGATTGGGATGAAAGAGATCGCATTATGCAAGAAGCTTGGCAAATGGCTCATGATGATGTTGCTAACTTCTCATTGTTTAGACATGATAATATTTATGGTGTGAGCACAGAGTTAGTATTCATACCAAGAGCAGACTCATATATTTACGCATGGCAATTTAGATTGGCTGACTAATTATCGGGAAGTCAAGCTAATCCATTGAGATAGCTTTGTATTAACCACCAACTCCCTATAATAGCATCAAAGAATGGAGAGTTGGTGGTTAAAAAAAATACTTGGAGGAGTACATGATTAAATTTTTGATCAAACGGACTTTTCAGATGGCTTTAGTACTTCTTGTCGTATCACTGATTGTTTTCTTTGCCACTAGTGTTATTGGTAATCCTGTGTACAATATGGTGCCAGAGACAGCCAGTCAAGAGCAAGTAGACCGAGTGATCCAGCAATTAGGATTGGATAGACCCATATATGTACAATATGGCATATTTTTAAGGAATGCACTAAGAGGTGAATTTGGAAGATCTTATGTATTTTATAAACCAGCACTGGGCTTAATATTAGAAAGATTCCCAGCCACAATGGAAATCGTTTTTGTAGCAATGATTATGACCATTGTATTTGGAGTGACATTAGGAGTTTATGCAGGTGCAAAGCCTAAAAGTAAAGTGAGCAAAATGATTATGGGCGGTTCTTTACTAGGGATTTCATTGCCTGCATTCTGGATAGGCATGGTATTCATTTTCTTATTTGGTGTGAGTTTGAGGTGGTTTCCAGTGTCTGGTCGAGGTCCAGTTGGCACAATTTTTGGGATTGAAACAAGCTTAGCTACAGCTAGAGGATGGAGACATGTGTTTTTACCTTCACTGACTATTGCGCTTCAAAATATTGCTTCGATTATTCGTTTACTAAGAGCAGGTATGATGGAAGTCATGAAACAAGACTATATTAAATTTGCTAAAGCAAAAGGTGCAGGAAACCTAAAGGTTTTATATCAGCATGCCCTTAAAAATACTTTAATACCGGTTGTCACCATCTTTGGTTTACAATTAGGAAGTATGATTGCCTTTACTACGATTACAGAAACTATTTATGCATGGCCAGGTATGGGAAAACTCTTAATTGATTCCATCAGTAGTTTGGATCGTCCAATTGTGTCTGCCTACTTGTTGTTTGCAGCATCATTATTTGTGGTAATCAATTTTGTGGTGGATATTCTTTACGCCCTCATTGATCCAAGAATCGACTTAAACTAAGGATGGGAGGTATCGTGTGAAAAATCAAAAAACTTTAAATAAATTTCAAGTTTTTTTAGGAACGGAATTTATTCATAATTTTAAAAAATCTAAAATCGCAATAATTTCAGCCATCATGTTTTTGTTGATTTTGCTGATTGCCATGTTCGGATCCAACTTTACACCACAAGATCCTTATAATTTACGGGAATTATTTCTCAGAAATGCCAATAAGCCGCCTTTTTGGTTAGAAGGTGGATCAACAGAATTTTTATTAGGAACAGATCAAAATGGTCGAGATATGTTAAGTGCCATTGTACATGGTAGTCGTGTATCTCTTTACATCAGTATTGTAGGCGTGTTTATGTCTGCATTAGTAGGTATTACGCTAGGTCTCGTGGCAGGCTACTTTGGTGGCAAATTTGAGACAGTCATTATGAGAATTGCTGATATACAGTTATCATTTCCAAGTATGCTCATTGCACTATTTTTAATGGGGATTTTTGGAGCTAGTGTTCGGAATATTTTGATTGCATTAACTTTGATTGGTTGGGTCAGTTATGCTAGGGTGGTCAGAGGTGAAGTCCTCTCTGTGAAGAAAAAAGAATATGTAGAGGCAGCCAGAGTGCTTGGATTTTCAAATTGGACCATTATCTT
>SKID01000198.1 GCA_007116605.1 Tissierellia bacterium | reverse complement strand
CAAAAATGGTCGTATTACCAAAATGAAAGGTATCATTGCCAATGTATTAAATATTCGTCCTATCTTATATGCTGATGATAATGGGGAAGTCGCCTTATTGGAGAATGTTCGTAGCGAAAAAAAATCTATCGAAAAAATTGTGAGTCTGATTGCTCAACATGGAGAAGATTTTTCTGATAAAGTTTTAGGTATTTCTCATTGTGAAGCTTTGGAAAAAGCTCAAGTCTTAAAAGCTAAAATTGAATCCCGTTACAATTTTAAAGAAGTTTTTATTGTGCCTACTGCAGGTTTAAGTAGCATGTACATGAGCCGCGGCGGCATTACTATCGGTTTTTAAGAATCAATATTAGCAAATCGAAGCTACTAGATTACTTACAAAGTGCTAAAACTCCTGACTCGTACTTTCAGGAATTTTAGCACTTTTTTATATGTTGACTTCTCAGATCAAAACCACATGAACTGTGAGCATGTTATGCGATTTGTTGTGCGATTATTGGTTTTAACTCTTCCATCCACTTTTCACCTAATTGCTTCAATTTCCAGTGATGTTCTAATCGAACAGATTGCATTTTATTAATTTTGCCAATGGTTTTTTGTGAGTAGAACAATCGATGCTCATATATGGCATCGCAAATTAATAGTTGCATGCTTCTCTCTAATAGTTTAGAAACTTGTTTTTTAAGTGGTGTTTCCTGCATAGGCACTAGGGTTAAAATAAATTCTGATAGATTCATCAGTTTCCGTGTGTCTTGCCATCTCTTTTCCACACTTGAGTGACAATTGTACAGGGTGTAATGGCTGTTCATTAAATCTTCCTTTAAATCCTGTAAATCATCTGCTAATTGCAAAGCAATCCCATATCCTGTGTAAAATCTCATCTGTGATTCATTTAACTTGCCCAACACGAGATACGCATCAGCAACTACAGATGCCCCTCCTTTTTCAAATGACAATCTCAAGAGCTGTTGCTCTGTCAAGTTTTCATATTGTTGTTTTAAGCTCATACATTGTCCCTCATGTATTAGTAACAAGCTCTCGAAGACTTCTGGGTGACAGACACGATTAAAATCTCTTTCGATAAGACTCACCATATTAAAAATATCTTCTTCTCGATTGTTTAATGGATTGATATACAAGCCTTCTAGTCTCTTTCGAAATCTTGTAACAAATAATCGCTTATCTGCTAAACTCACTGTTTCATCATCTAAGTAATTATCTGTCAACGGATACAGCATGCTATAAGCAAAAATTGAATTTGTCAGTTCCACTGGTTGATGATGCATAATTTGGATGGTATTCATAATCCATACATTTCTTAAGGCTTGAAATATAGATTCATCATCCATATGAGGCCATCTTTTTTTTGCTTTATCTATAAAGGATTTTGTGCATTTTGAATAATCACCCTGAATTTCATCTCTCATCATCAATGAATCCACGCCCAACCAAGATTCAAACAACTTTTGAATCTCTCTGTCATTGGCTAGATCATTTGTTGGATTTTCCTTAATCTTATGGCAAACTTGTTCCATTCTTTTTCTTAGCTTAAAATATCTATAGTATTGTCTAAAGGGCTGAAGAAGGGACGATTTATGCTGATATTGTAAATCACCTAATGGCTGATTTTGCCAATAATCTATGTAACTTCCAACCACTTTGTTAAACATCTCCATCACTTACGCCTCCTCGCCTACTCATTTTACTTTTTTTATGAATTGACTTTATTATATCTATGAATGTTTAAAATTTCATAAACGTAAGATTAAAATTTGAATAGAAATTTTATGATTTATAAACATTTCATTCATCATAGAAAAATTGCAAGCATTTTATTTAGTCTTAAGATTTTTATGATATACTAATATAGTATGACTCTATAGTTTTGATCTCCCACTTTTAAAGTGTGCGTCTTAGGACTGTTGGTCATGGGAGAAGTTACATGTGTTCACAAAATGAATCAATTTAAAACATTTATCAATGGAGGACTTTATGATAGAGGCTAATCAAAAAATCGAACAAATTCTTAATCAGCTAAAACTTGTGATTATTGGCAAAGAAGATGTCTTAGAAAATCTCTTAGTGGGTCTTCTGGCCAATGGTCATATTCTCATCGAAGATGTACCTGGCGTTGGAAAAACCACATTGGCAAAAGCCTTAGCTAAAACCATGGATTTAAGTTATAAGCGTGTTCAATTTACCCCTGATTTAATGCCTTCTGATATTTTAGGTGTGAGTATTTATGATCAAAATTCTGGGCAGTTCGTTTTTAAAAAAGGACCCATTTTCAATCAGATTTTCCTTGCAGATGAAATCAATCGTACTTCCCCTAAAACCCAATCTAGCTTGTTACAAGCAATGGAAGAAGGCGAAGTCTCTACTGAAGATGCCCATTATATTCTTGATAAACCTTTCTTTGTTTTAGCCACTCAAAACCCTTTAGAATACCAAGGCACTTTTCCATTGCCTGAAGCACAATTAGATCGATTTATTATGCGTTTATCCCTTGGATATCCTGATAAAAGTCAAGAGCAACAAATCCTAAAAAATCCCTCATCTAAAATGGTGTTAGAATCACTGTCTCCAGTAATTGATAGTGATGGCATTCTAGAATTGCAGGGAAAAATCGACTCTGTGCGTGCTCATGATGATATTATAGACTATATTGTCAATATTGTGAATGTTACCCGGATTTATGAACATTTACAATTAGGTGCTAGCCCTAGAGCTGCCATCGATTTACTAAAGTGTGCTAAAGGTAAGGCTTTTTTATCCGGTCGCGACTATATCATCCCCGATGATGTTAAGTCCATGGTCGTACCCGTTCTAGGTCATCGTTTAATTTTATCTGCAGAAGCTAGGATAGAAGGCAAGAAAATCTCCGATGTCCTTGCTGGTGTGTTGAAAAGAGTCCATATTCCGGTGATATAAAATGGTTAAGTTTAGTCCTTATTTGTGGATAGTGTTTGGAATACTTTTACTACTCATTCTTTTTGTAGGAGGTACTATTCCCTTCTTTCTATTTTATGTGTTTCTTTTCACTGTGACAATCCCATTAATCCAAAATTTATGGGTTTTAAGGCATTTAAAAGGTAAAGTCGTATTGCCACAAGCCACCTATTATACTGGTGAACATATTAGCATCAACTATCAACTCGAAAATCTAAGCTCTTATTATTTGCCTTATGTAGGTATTGAAAGTCAAATCTTTAAGTCTTTAACCGGACTTCAGCCTTCTATTGAAGTCATTCCCCTTGAACCTAAATCAAATTATGCAAAAAAAGAGGTGGTACATCTTAAAAAAAGAGGCTATTATCCTTTGGGCGATATGCAAATCACAGTTAAAGATGCCTTCCATCTCTTTACATTCACAAAAATAATCAAGAGCCAATCATCATTAACCATCTACCCAAAAAGCATAGAGCTGGATTCTTTTCGAATAAATGCTAGTCAGCAACAAGGTGAACTGAAAGTTGAAAGTCTCGCCTTTATCGATCGTACCCGAATTGAATCCTTGCGTCCCTATGTCCCTGGTGATTTGCTTAAGCAAATTCACTGGAAGGTTTCCGCAAAAAAAACAGACCTAATTTCCAAAAATCATGAGTACCGGGGAGATGCAGAAGTCTCTATCTTCATGAATAATGATAAACGTTGTTTTTCAAAAGATATGACTCGTCGACTTGAGGACAAAATGGTTGATGTTGCCCTTGCCATTGTTCATTATTGTTTACATCACCAATTAACCGTCTCTTTATATAGTCAATCTCAGTCAAACCCATATCGCATATCGGGTAGCCAACAAGGCGAGTTAAAACCTTTTTTAGAAGCTTTTGCCTACTTCTCCGGTGATGGCAGTTATTCTATTCAGCAACTCTTGTTACATCAAATTGATTATTTGCAGCATCGTTCTTCGGTGATGATTGTTAGCCCCTATCTCGGTATCCATGAAGGTGCTTTAGGCATTCAGTTAAAAAATCGCCATATTCAGCCTGTCTTTATTATTGTTTCTGACTTGCAAAATGGCTCTGGCTACTGTGATACTAAAGTCATGGCTAAATTACATGAAGAAGGTGTCACTGTTTTAAATATCGATTTTCAGGATAATATTAAATCTATATTGGAGGGGACTCATGAAGCCTAATATGGATAACAATCGTTCTATAATCTATTTCATTTTATATGCTATCCTAGTGTTTACTCTCGTTTATATTTTTGGTGTGGTCATTAATGTCCAATTATCTTTTTTGAGTCAAGTTGCCGCTGTTGTGTTCATATGCGCTATGATCTATCTTGTGTCTAAAAATCTACTGCTTTTTTATATCCTTGTTTTCGTTAGTTTTTATATCAGTTTTTTAGTAAACTACTTCGTTTATTCGTTTTATGGAGATTTGCTAGATAGAACACTGGTCTTTATTAATAATCTTTTATTGCATTTCCGTGAGCTGGCTGTTATTTCTCCTGAAAACACCGTTGCTTTTTGGTTCATTTTACTATTATTGACAGCATGGTTTACTTATTTAGTTTTGTATCGATTTCAAAAGATTTTGTTGCTTTTACCCGTTTATTTAGGGTTTTTTATCTATTATTGGTACAATTTTATTGATCAGGCTTATGCAATGACTTTATTGTTTTTTATAGTCTTTTTTATCATTATAGGTCATCAACGCTTCAAAAAAGATTTAATTGTCTATGGTGAGGATAATCAGGAAGCTTTGTCACACCACTACCATATGCGAATTAAAACTACTGCTCTGTGGGGTATTATGATTGTCGTCATTAGTTTTTTGATGCCTAAAGGCACTAATTTCATTGAGTGGTATCGTTTAGAACAACGCTTATTCGATTTAATTCCTGTTTTAGAAACTTTTCGCACAGAAGGTCGGCACAGTCGTCGTTTTGGAGAAGCTGAGTTTTTTGACTTTGCTTTGACTGGATATCAACAAGATTCAGGTGTCTTGGGGGGAGCCGTAATGTTGAGCGATCAAATTTTGATGAAAGTCAAATCCAATCGTCCCCAATATTTAAGAGGAAATGTTCGTCAAATATATACCGGAACCCGTTGGGAATCTGTGGATTTAGATCGGAAAACTTTCTCAACTAATCAAAAGTTCAGAGCTATTCCTAACAATGAGCTGATATTCTATGAGGCTCCCGCCTATATTACGATTACTCATCAAAATTTTGCCTCATTAACTTTATTTAGTCCTTACCGAATGGATGAAGTCCGTTTTCCTGGCAATCATAGTATTATTGTTAACCAAGATTTAGCAGCGACTTTTCCTCATGGAATTTATGATAGAGAAAGTTACCTTGTCACTTATATGCAACCCCTAAGCTATCATGAACGTGTTGCTTTAGGCGCTAATTTTACGACTGATAATTTACCTTGGTTAGATATTTATTTAGATTTGCCTGATGTGATCACAGACAGAACTCGTGATTTGTCTCATTTCATTGTGGATGGTTTGGAATCTGATTATGAAAAAGCACTAGCTATTGAAAGTTTTTTAAGAAATAATTTCACCTATAATTTAAACACTGACCCTTTGCCTGAAGGTGAAGAATTTGTTGACCACTTCTTATTTGAAACTCAAGAAGGCTACTGTACTTATTATGCTACTGCCATGGTTGTTATGCTTCGCCTAGAAGGAATCCCCGCTCGATACATTGAAGGGT
>SKID01000309.1 GCA_007116605.1 Tissierellia bacterium | reverse complement strand
TTTTTGTGAGTCTTCATCTATCGGTGCTACTGGCCTAGTTTTATCCATGATGTCAGTGATGACAATGGCTGCAATTTTTTCTGGATCACAAGGAATAAAGGGGGTTCCAATACGGTCTTCTGGACCAATAATGGGGATAGGAAGACGGTTTGGAGGATTCTTGGGTGAATAGATATCATGGATCCCTTCTAGTTCTAATGGCTGAGAGGTGTTGATTTCCACAATCACTTTTTCCGCTTTTTCAATTAAGACATTATTATTGCCAATAGACGTTGAAGGAACAATTCCTCCATCCCTATGAATGGCTACTGCTTCAACAATGGCTACATCGATTTTTCCAAAAAACCCATATTTAATCCATTGTGGTACATGACTTAAGTGCATATCTGCATACTTAACTTTGCCTGAATTGATAGCATCACGTATGGTGTTATCTGTCTGATAGGGATATCTTTTAGTGATCACACCCGCTCTCGTTAAAGCACCATCTAACTCATCCCCAACAGATGCACCTGTAATTAATGTGATACCGATTTGTTCTCCATCTTCTGCCCTTTTTGCTAAAGCTAATGGGACTGCTTTTGGATAACCTGCTGGTGTAAAACCACTTGCACCCACTGTCATACCATCCTTAATCAAGGTGGCTGCTTCTTGTGCAGTCATCACTTTTTCCAACAGTGATTGACATCGTATTCTACTTTCCATTTTTACCTCCTGTTCCTACTGGTTTATCTAAAATAAAAATGCACGAATAAACGATTTTGATCTCGCCATCCGTGCATTACTCGCTTATTAATAAGGGGACTCCTTATTACGACAAGTAAATAGGAATATGTTTGCATCATTAGATTAATGCATTTTTTTAGGTCTGTCAAGTCATACGTTACTCTTCACAACCCATTATCACAGAATCATATTTTTTTTTGCAATTTAAAACTGCTGTTTTAATTGCTTTTTTGGCAGATCCAAAATAAGAACGATCTATGACATGGATCATTTGATCCATGTCATTCATGTTTTGATTTTGCAACATTTTTGAAACAAAGCGATTACCTAACTGAGTAGACAAAGTACAGTCCGCCTCAATGATTCTGCCTGTTTCAGACTCAATCAAAAGTCCTACCGCAATCACTTCATACATAATGCTGGCTGTAATATTTGAAGGCAATTTGGCATATCCTGTTACAAATATCTCATCTGCTAAGGTTCTCATGATGATTACTTTTTCATGAACTTGTCCATATCAATAATGAACCGTTCATGAGTACCTTCTCCTATCACTTTGTCTTCAGTGAATGTTTTAACTTTAAAAGTCAGTTTCTTTCTGTCAATGGCAATTAACTCACAAGATGTATAGTAAGTACCGCCAATTCCTACTGCCGCTTGATGGGACACATTCACATGGGTTCCAACTGTGCTATAGTTTTCTGGCAAATAAGGTTTAACACATTCTGCACAAGTCCCTTCCATCACTGCTATCATTCTTGGGGTGGCTAAAACATCTACAAATCCACTTCCTAATGCTGCAGCCGTATCTTCAAAAGCTACCACTTTCTCTCTGGTGTGCTTTAAACCTGTCTTTAAATCAAAACTCATAAAAACTCCTATACTAATTCATCAATTTTTTCTTTATTAAAACCTTCAATAGCCTGACCATCCACTAGAATAATGGGTACACCCATATAACCCATGCCAATTAACTCTTTTCTGGCATCCATATCTGTTGAAACATTTTTTTCTTCAAACTCGACATTTTTTGATTTTAAGTATTCCTTTGCAGTGACACAATGTGGGCAACTGTTGCTGGAAAAAACAATTACTTTAGCCATAATACTCTCCTTTTTTCTTTTTATTCTAACACAAAACCCTTCTATTGACTATGATTGGTTTGGATTTAATGCAAAATATACTTCTTTAAAAAACTCGCTATGATTAAAGTCCGACTTAGAAGGCAGTATCTGATTCGTTCCTTGAACTTTGCCATCTGTTCTAGTTAAATGACCTGATGATTCACTAATTAAATAAAGAGGTAATACCATATGGGCATTTTTTGTCGTTTCATTACTAAAAGCATTCATAGCAATGCAGTAGTCTAATACTTCCAAACCTTCCCTATCAATTTCCTCACCGATGACCACTAGGGTATTGATTAAGCCTTTCTTTGCTTTATCAATCAAGTCAGACGCTGGGAATACAAAACCTGCATTAATAGCTCCTTGGGCATTGGCTTGTTTTTTCAACATTAAAAGTCCACCATGTACTGCATTTAACTGTCCTGTTAACTCTGCAATATTATAAATTAATCTTTGTGCTTTTTCAGTCACTGTGTTTTCATCCACTACAAATGCGACTTTTTTTGCACCATGATACTGAGTTATTAGTGGTTTTAATACCTCTGATGCCATATCTTCTTGATTCTTGTTATTATTTTCAATGGCATTTAACCATGATTCCAGTAAACTTTCTAAAGAATCTACTTGCAAAGCTTGCTTTGTAAATTGA
Organism: Tissierellia bacterium; assembly: GCA_007116605.1. GTDB lineage: Bacteria > Bacillota > Clostridia > Tissierellales > Dethiosulfatibacteraceae > 38-11. Next base: position 3,192 of record SKID01000309.1, on the reverse strand, counting down.
TCTAATCGAGTTCCTTTTTCTGAAAGGCTAATATAGGGTACACCCAAATTTTTAATTTTCACACCCATGGGAGCAAAGCTTTCATAGACTTCACCAACAGTGATGATCAGTTCTGTGTTTGGTAACTCTTCAAATTTTATAGTAGATGTCACTTCTTGGTGTTTCACATCTTTTGAGCCTAAATATTGAGTGCCTAATGAATGGGCTATTTTAGCAATCATCTCGTAATCTTCATTGGTTAATTGTTGAGACACAATGAAACCTATACGATTGTCACCTTTAGCGTATTTAGTGGATTTTAGTTTTGAGGCAAATAAGGGGACGACTTCCTCCTGTCGAATGGGTATGTGTTTCCCATTAAACTTCTGAGTGGGTACCTTAATGCGATCTAATAAGTTGATAATATCAAAGTCAAACTTTCCTTTTTGACATAAAACGCCTTCGTCTTTATCTCGGTTTGGTGTGACTTTATAAACTAAATCCCCATTATGTTGATAGTTTAAATGACATCCTAAAGAGCACATTTGGCAGATGCCTTCTGTTTTTTCTAAATCTAATGGGATTTCTTTATGGGTTCTGATTTTTTCTTGTAATGCCCCTACAGGACAAACATCAATACATTGTCCACATGATATACACTCTGTTTCCTCTAATTTTTGATTGAATTCTGGTGCGATAACTGCATCAAATCCTCTGTCCACAAGTCCTAATGCGGTTATGCCCATAAATTCATCACAAGTGCGTACACAAAGACCGCATTGAATACATTTATCAGGATTTCTCTCCACAAAAGGATGGGTCTGTGGTTCATATCTTTTATGATTCACTCCTAAGTTCTTATCTGTATCAATTTTATCCTTTTCAACGTAATGGATTAATTGACATTCAAAATAATCCTTACATCCACACTCTAAACATCTAGACCCTTCTTTTCTTGCCATTGCTTCAGTATAGTAAGTCACCACTTCCTGAAATGAATGCTTTCTTATCTCAGGCTCTAAGTATATTAATGGCATACGCACTTCATTCTGATATTGTTTGAAGTCGTCTTCGGTTAAATCTTTTTGTCTCACGATAATGGGTTCATGATGGGGAATGATTTGCCCTTCTAAATAACTATGAATCACTTTTGATGCATTTTTGCCATCTGCCACAGCTTGTATGGCTATTTTAGGACCTGTCACTGCATCGCCACCTGCAAAAACTTTTGGTAGATTCGTCTCAAAGGTTCCTTCATTCACTTGGATGGTTCCCCACTTTGTGGTTTGAACATGAATATTTCCCAAGGTAACATTTTGTCCAATGGCTGCGATAATGGTTGTTGAGTGTAAGGTTTCTACTTGCCCTTCAATGGCCTCTGGTCTTCTTCTGCCTGACTCATCAGGCTCACCTAACTTCATTTTTTGACAAAGCAAGCCGACAGCTTTACCGTCTTCTTCTATGACACGAATGGGGGCAGACAAAAAGCTGAATTGAACACCCTCTTCTTTTGCTTCTTCTATTTCAATTCTTTCTGCTGGCATTTCGTCTTCTGTTCTACGATAAACAATACGCACTTCTTTCACACCAAGGCGCACACAAGTTCTAGCCACATCCATGGCAGTATTACCACCACCTACCACTAGAACGGTATCATCTAACTTCAAAGGCTCATTTTGAGTCACTTTTCTCAAAAAGTCAATGCCACCAATAACGCCTTCTGCTTCTTCTCCTTGGCATCGCATGGACGAACTTTCCCATGCACCAACAGCTAGAAAAACAGCATCATAAGCTTTCTGTAAATAGGGCAATGTTAAATCTTCCCCTATTTTTGTCTGATACTTAAATTGAACTCCCATGTCTTCAATTAAAGCCACTTCCGCATCAATGACATGTTTAGGAAGTCTGTATTGTGGAATACCATAGCGCATCATACCGCCGGGTTTGTCCATTGCATCATAGACAGTGACACCATGTCCTTTTTCAGACAAGTAATAAGCTGCTGTCAAACCAGCTGGTCCTGCTCCTACAATGGCTACTGATTTACCTGTGGGTGGCAAAATCGTGGCTCGATAAGTTTCTTCTCTAGGGTCAAACAAGTCATAGTCTGCAGCAAAAGTTTTTAATGCTGCAATGGAGACCGGTTTTTCTACAGAATTTCTACGACAATCTGTTTCGCAAGGATGAGGACATACTCTACCGATACAAGCAGGAATGGGTAAATCTTTTTTGATTAATTTAACGGCTTCTTTGTACTCACCATTAGCTATCAATCCTGAGTAGCCTTGTACATCTGTATGAGAAGGACATGCCATCATACACGGAGGCCTGCAATCCCCTCTATGGTCTGATACTAATAACTCTAAGGCCGTCTTTCGTGTGGCTTCTGTTCGTTTTGTATGGGTTTTGATCACCATCCCTTGTTTTACAGGTGTAGCACAAGCTCTGGCTAGTTTAGGTAATCCTTCTATTTCAACAACACATAACCCACATCCTCCATAAGCTTCCATTCTTTCATCATAACAAAGATGTGGAACTTGAATATGATTATCCAGTGCAGCTTGTAGAATATTTTTATCTTCCGTTGTTATAATTTCAACGCCATTAATATTAATTGATATTTTTGACATGATGCACTCCCCTCCTATTCCACATTAACAGCATTAAAATTACAAGCTGTCAAGCAATTTCCACATTGTATACATAAGTCTTGATCAATTTTGTGGACTTCTTTTCTATTTCCAGCAATAGCCTGAGTTGGGCAATTCCTAGCACACAAGGTACATCCCACACAATGAGTTTCGGAAATTGTATAAGTTAATAAAGCTTGGCATTTTTTTGCCGGACATTTTTTGTCAAATATGTGGGCTTCATATTCTTCTCTAAAGTATTTTAATCCTGTTAAAACTGGATTTGGTGCAGTCTGTCCTAGTCCACATAATGAAGCATCTTTTATGCTATCTCCTAATTCAGACAATGTATCTAAATCTTCAGGTTTGCCTTTTCCTTCAGTAATTCTTTCAAGTATCTCTAACATTCTCTTTGTACCTATGCGACAATACAAGCATTTTCCACAAGATTCTTTGCAAGTAAAATCTAAGAAAAATTTTGCAATATCAACCATACACGTGGTTTCATCCATAACGACCATTCCGCCTGATCCCATAATGGCACCTGTGGCATTAATGTCTTCATAAGTGACCGGTGTCTCCA
>SKID01000064.1 GCA_007116605.1 Tissierellia bacterium | reverse complement strand
GTAATTAATGGTGGACCCATGATGGGTAGGGTTGTAGATAATTTAAAAGAGCCAGTGACAAAAACGACTAAAGGCCTGATTGTCCTTCCTATAGATCATCCACTGATAAAAACTTTTGAGAAAAGCATAGAAAACATGCTACGAGAAGCAAAGACAGCGTGCATGCATTGTAATCTGTGCAGTGAAGTATGTCCAAGAAACCTGATAGGACATAATATGAAGCCTGATAAGTTAATGAGACTCGCAAGTTATGGAAACACATGTGAGGATGAGTTAAGTGCTACGACTGCCTATTTGTGTTGTGAATGCAGATTGTGTCAGTATGCTTGTATCATGGAACTACAGCCTTGGAAATTACACCAAATGCTTAAGAAAGAATTTAGCCGGAACGGGATAAGCAATCCCCATAAAAATCAACCAATGAGTGTGCATGCATTTAGAGAATACAGAAGATATCCTATTAATAAGTTGATGACACAATTAGGCATTAAAGACTACGATATCAAAGCGACATTTGAAAAAGTAACCATAGAAGTTAAACGAGTGGAAATCCTTTTAAATCAGCATATTGGAAATCCAGCAATCCCTTTAGTAAAAAAAGGACAAAAAATTGAAAAGGGACAAAAAATTGCGGGAATACCTGATGGCAAATTGGGTTCTAATATACATTCAAGTATTGAAGGTTTCGTAGAATGCATATCAAATAAGAGCATTGTTATTTTGCAGAGTTAAATAATACAAGAGGTGAATTATGAAAAAATCATTAGGGTGGATTGAGTTAAACAGTATACCTATGGGAATAAAAGTAGCAGATGCAATGTTAAAGTCAGCAAATGTTAGCATAGTACTGTCGTCCCCTGTTTGTCCTGGGAAACATGTGGTTATTATATATGGTCAAGTTGGCGCTGTGGAATCTGCATTAAAAGTAGGTGTCGAGGAAGGAGGTGTCTTTGTTTTAGAAAGCAATATATTGTCTAATGTACATGATGATGTTATTCCGGCTATTTCAGGATTATGCGATGTCAAAGAACTAAAATCATTAGGAGTGATTGAAACAATCACAGCCCTTAGTTCAATAGCAGCTGGGGATATAGCCGTCAAGTCATCAAATGTAGAGTTAGTAGACATTAGAATCGCAAGAGGATTAGGAGGTAAAGGCTTTGTGGTCATCACAGGAGAAATATCCTCTGTAAAAACAGCAATTAATGCCTGCTTGAACTCCCTAAAAGATAAGGGTGTAGTCACAAGCCACGTTATTATAGCTTCACCACATAAAGATGTTTTAAAAACAATATTTAATTAAAGGAGGCAATATATGGATTTAGTAATGTTAGTAATTGCATTTGGAGGAGGATTATTTGGTGCACTTATAGGAGCTTTACCAGCATTCATTTTTACAGGCATAACAGGATTAATTGGGGTAGCAGTCATCGCGGCAGGAGGAACTATTGATATTTTAGGAACAGTTGCTTTTGGGCCATTTTTCGGACCGCACATATCTTTTGCAGGAGGAGTTGCAGCAGCAGCATTTGCCCACAGAAAAGGGAATCTAGAAGCAGGTGGGAATATTTTAAAACCTTTAGCTTCTTTATCTGATCCAATTGTGCTTATCGTAGGTGGAGGTTTTGGAGTATTGGGATATTTGGTTAATTTTTTATACGCAGATATCTTGGCTTTACCAACAGATACCATAGCTATGACGGTGATTACTTCAGCAATTGTAGCTAGATTAGCATTTGGTAGAACAGGGATAATGGGCAAATGTGAAAATGAAAAGAGAGTTTTATTTCCAGGGTTTTCTCAAATATGGTTTCTTGCAGTCATTGGTGCAGGATCAGGTGCTTTAGCGGCCTATTATAGTGTAACCACAGGTTTAGTTGTTCTAGGATTTTGTGTAAGTGCGACTTCTTTAATTTTTACTCAAATGGGACATGGTGTCCCGGCAACACATCATATGACACTCATAGCAGCTTTGGCAGCTAGTGTTACGGGTAATATTTGGGTAGGAATATTATTTGGAGCCATAGCAGCTATTATCGGAGAAGTAGTACAAAGAACCTTTAATAGCTACTGTGACTCCCATATCGATCCACCAGCATTTGCAATTTTCACATGTGCATTTGTAATATTATTGTTTTTATAAACTAAATATTTATCCCATGACTAACCGTGCTAAGACTCCCACTCCTTAAAGTGGGGAATAAATAATATAAGGAAAGTCCGTGGATAAGGGTCTCTAATATTCAGGTGGCGCTTTAAAGGCTATCTGAATATTAGAGTCTTGTTAATAGAAATAAGGAGGAGGTATTATGGAAAAATATATTCTTGCATTTGATCAAGGGACCACAAGCTCTCGGGCCATATTATTCGATCAATCGGGTCAAATCATTGCGACGGCTCAAAAAGAATTTACTCAAATCTATCCAAAAGCAGGTTGGGTAGAGCATGATCCCATGGAAATCTGGGGTGGCCAAAGTGGAGTGGCTAGAGAGGTCATAGAAAGAGCGGGTATTTCTACAAACCAAGTGGCAGCTATTGGTATCACTAATCAAAGAGAAACAACTGTTTTATGGAATAAGCACACTGGAAAACCCATCTACAACGCCATTGTCTGGCAGTGTCGACGAACATCAGCTCTTTGTGACGAACTTAAAAAGCAAGGTTACGAGGACTATATCCATAAAAACACGGGATTAATGGTGGATGCTTACTTCTCTGCTACTAAAATAAAATGGATTCTTGACCATGTGGAAGGCGCAAGAGAGATGGCAGAAAATGGTGACATTTTATTCGGTACCATAGATACATGGCTGATTTGGAATTTGACAAGAGGTAAAATTCATGTCACTGACTATTCTAACGCATCAAGAACGATGTTATTTAATATCAACACTTTACAATGGGATGAAAAAATACTGGAAGCTTTACAAATACCTTCTAGTATATTGCCTTCAGTCAAGCCTTCTAGTGAGTTATATGGTTATACAGATCCAGGTACATTTGGTGGTGCTAATATCCCCATTGCTGGAATCGCAGGTGATCAACAAGCTGCTTTATTTGGACAAGCTTGTTTTGAACCAGGAATGGCTAAAAACACCTATGGAACAGGTTGTTTTATGCTTATGAACACAGGGAATCAACCGATTTTGTCTAAAAGAGGTCTTTTAACGACTATTGCTTGGGGAATTGATGGGAAAATTGAATACGCCTTAGAGGGTAGTATTTTTATTGCAGGAGCTTCAGTTCAATGGCTGCGTGATGAATTGAAAATTATTAGAGATGCAGAAGACACAGAGTATCTAGCTGAAAAAGTGAGTAGTTCTGAAGGTGTCTATGTTGTTCCTGCATTTACGGGAATGGGTGCACCTTATTGGGATATGTATGCTAGAGGAACAATTATTGGATTAACCCGAGGTACAAGAGCAGAACATATTATTCGAGCTACCCTAGAATCCATTGCTTTTCAAACAAGAGATGTCCTTGAAGCGATGGAAGAAGACGCAGATATTAGCCTTAAATCTTTAAAAGTCGATGGCGGTGCAGTTGTTAATAATTTCCTCATGCAATTTCAGTCGGATATTCTTAATGTTGTTGTTGAACGTCCCAAAGTAACAGAGACAACTGCTTTAGGAGCTGCTTATCTAGCTGGTTTAGCAGTAGGCTATTGGACCAATAAAAATGAAATTCGAGACCGTTGGCAAGTTGATCGGGCGTTCCATCCAGTCATGGAAGTAGGAAATCGTGAAAAGTTGTACAGAGGTTGGAAAAAAGCGGTTACCCGTTCATTAAAATGGATAGATGCCGATGAATCTGAAGATTAATCTAAAAGAGTTCTAGGCAAAACAATAAACAATAGTGTTGATAATTAAGCCTCCACTGGGTGATAGTGGGGGCTTATCCAACGCCTTGTATATGACTTAAATATGACATCATCATTCTATAGATGGGTAGATGATTTTGTAAAGGAAGGGAAAGCTACTAAAACATCTTTACTATACTATTACTTTAAGTTAAATGATTAAGATAGGAACTGGAGGAAAACAGATGGATAAGTTTTTATTGAAGCCCGCATTGTACTATGGAAACAATGCCATAAATTATTTAAATGGATTAACGGGAAAAAGAGCCCTTATTGTCACAGATGATTTTATGGTTAAGTTAGGCTTTGTTGAAAAGATAACCAAACCCTTAGATGAAGCAGGTATTCAATATAGTGTATTTTCTGAGGTTGAAGCAGACCCATCTCGTGAGACGGTCATTAAAGGATTAAATACCATCATTAATCTCAAGCCTGATATACTCATTGCTATCGGAGGAGGCTCTCCTATAGATGCAGCCAAAGCGATTATGTTCTTTTGTATTAAAACCAAAGAAAAACTGATAGAAACAGAGTATATCAAAAAACCATGGTTTATTGCTATACCTACGACGAGTGGAACAGGTTCTGAAGTGACCTCCTTTTCTGTGATAACAGATAAAAAAACTCATGAAAAAATCCCTTTAACAGAAGATATCATGATTCCAGATGTGGCAATACTAGATTATGAATTAACAAAAACACTTCCTCCATCAGTGACTGCTGAAACGGGAATGGATGTGTTAACCCATGCTATTGAAGCTTATGTATCTCCTAAAGCTTCTGATTACACAGATATATATGCAGAAAAAGCGATAGAAATTGTTTTTAATTATCTTTTGAAAGCATATGAAAACGGCAGCGATCTAGAGGCTAGGGCAAAAATGCATAACGCTTCTTGTATGGCTGGGATTTCTTTTTCAAATTCCTCTCTAGGGATAAACCATAGTCTAGCACATGTTGTAGGTGCAAACTTTGGATTGCCTCATGGTAGAAGTAATGCATTAATGTTGCCGTATGTCATTAAATTTAATGGTAGATTACACCAAAATAGTTTTGAAGGAAACAAAGCGGCGAATAAATATAAAAAGATCGCAAAAATCATCGGATTACCATGTGACAGTTTGAACGAAGGAGTACTGAGTATGATTGAGATGAGCAAGTTTCTAAATAAAAAAATGAATCTGCCCATCACTCTCCAGCAGGCAGGAATTGATAAGGATCAATTCAACAGGCTTCTCACTGAAATGGCTCAAACTGCTCTTCAAGACATTTGTACTAGCGGCAATCCCGTCAAGGTAACTGTAGATGATCTAAAAGCCATTTTAATGGAAGCCTATGGCTAATTGAGCTGTTATCTACTTTAAACGTTGTTGCAATCTTAAATCTTTTCCATAAAATTTAAAAATATCATAGTGACTCATTAGCCTAGACATAATTCGATCTGAATAAGCTTCTGACAGTTTTTCTAATGATAAATTTGTTGAAATAATGGTTTTTTTACCTGTAATCATTCGAGTATTGATGATATTAAACAATTCTGTCACAGTAAAAGAATTAATAGATTCAGCACCTAAATCATCAATAATGAGTAAATCAGTTTCATAAATGAGGTTGAAGTTTTCTCTATTAGCAAGAGATTCCATGGTTCTGTTAAACTTATGCTCCGTAATGGTTTCAAATAGCTTAAAAGAGGTTTGATATAATACAATAACCCCTTTCTCTATGAGTTCTTTAGCGATACAATTGCATAAAAAAGTCTTGCCTTGACCTGTGCCTCCATAAAACAGCAAGTTTTTTTGCGATTTTTTAAAATTCTCGGCATATTGAAGACTATATTGCAAAATCAATTGAATGTTTTGTCGGGGTGTTCTTTTTTCTTTGCCAAAAGG
>SKID01000347.1 GCA_007116605.1 Tissierellia bacterium | reverse complement strand
TTCAATTGTTCCTTTTGCAATGATTATTGCAGGTCGTATTCAAGATAAAAAAGGACCAAGAGTGGTCTCCATGATCGGTGGTATCATTTTTGGGATAGGCATGTTTTTAGCAGGGAATGTCAACTCGATTCTTGGACTCTATTTAACTTATGGTTTTCTTGGAGGGATTGGGATGGGGACGGTATATGCTTGTACAGTAGGCAATACGATTAAGTGGTTTCCAGATAAAAGAGGGCTAGCAGGTGGTTTAATCGCCATGGGATTTGGTCTAGGAGCAGTCATATTTGCACCTATTGTTGCTAGAATGATTTTATCAGTAGGTGCTTTGAGAACTTTTAATATTTTAGGGCTTGCTTTTGCTGTAGCACTAGTGATAGCTTCAACACTTATCAGTGCTCCTGATTTAAGTTGGAAGCCAGAAGGTTTTAAAGGTTATACTGGAACAATTCATGTGACCAGCCATGATTACAATTCTGGTGAGATGCTTCGAACCATAGACTTTTATCTTGTATGGCTCATGTATACTATCGGTTGTATGGGTGGCTTAATGATTATCGGTCATGCTTCACCAATAGGACAGGAAAAAATCGGCTTAGACCCGGCCACAGCAGCATTAGCCATTAGTTTTCTTGGAATTGCTAATTCAGCAGGTCGTGTTTTTTGGGGAGTGATCTCAGACAGAATGGGTCGATACAATACACTAGCGTACATGTATCTATTTAGTGGTATCTGCTTACTGATACTCAATATAGCTTCTAGTTTCCCACTTTTTTTGTTAGGTATTTGCGGAATCGCCTTAAGCTTTGGAGGTTATCTGGGTATTATGCCTTCTGTGACAGCAGATAACTTTGGGTCAAAAAATATTGGAATTAATTACGGAATCATATTCACTGCATTTGGATTAGCAGCTTTTGTAGGACCTAGAATAGCAGCAGTAGTAAAAGAAGCCACAGGTGGAGATTATAGTATGGCTTTTATGATCGTCGCAGTCATGAATGGGGTAGGATTTATTTTAACTTTGTATATCAAAAGAAGAGTTAGAATTAAAATAAAGATGAATCCGGGCGTGTGAATATTCAATTTACCATTAAGTTATCCAACAAAAAGATGGATAAATAAATGAATCTATAGTAAAATTTAATAAATGCTTTACTATACCTAATGTTTAAGAAAAGGGGAGAAAACAATGTTTTGCACAAAATGTGGAGCAAAGAATCATGAGGATGCGTTTTTTTGCGAAGAATGTGGCCATCAGCTGAATAAGGCAAAGGTAGAGGGTACAACAACGAGTCCTCCCTTATCAGAAAATCAACAACAGCAGGGATTGGATGAAAAACAAGCCATAATAGAAAAAAAAGTGAGCATGCCACAAAATAAGCCTAAGAACTTAAGAACCATGGGAATATTAGCCACAGTTTCAATAATTGGGGCCATTGGCATAAGAGTCATTGTGTCCATTTTATTTCCCAGTATACCAGAAGAGGAATGGTTATCATTAGCGCCGAATACAGAGGTTGTCATGGATGAAGATAGCTCAAAAGAAGAGGCTAGTGAGCAATCGACATCAAATCCAACTTCTTCCCAAGAAGAAGCGACTGTGACTGCTGGGGCACAAGCCACAGATAGAACCATTGTGTTTGATAAAGCAATTTATTTACCAGGGGAGAGTATGATCGCCCATTTATCTAATAATCATAACCCTTTACTTTATAACTGGGAATGGGAACCTGCAGATGAAGAAACACTCCTGAGAAATCTCGATACAGCGGGACGGTTATATCATTATAGTGAAAGCTCAGGTAAAAGATCAGCACCCTATTTTGCAAGTTGGATTGGTGGTACCTATCTTGTTACAGCAACAAACATCCAAAATCCAGAAATCGTCTTTAGTGGCACTTATCGTGTTAAGCTTGGTAGTGAAGGCTATTGGAAGAGAGTGGCTCATGAATATCCTGAGAATCACTTCTCGGATGTTACAGAAGAAAATACAAGTCAAAATATTTTAAAAGAGCGTAAGGTTGTGACTACAGATCCTTACTCTTATGACTTTGATCATTATGTGACTTATCGTTCCGGAGATGAAGTATTAAAAAACTTTAATGTCACATGGGAGGACTTACCAGATAAACTCTACCCTGATAGGATAGAAACATTTACTGTTTGGGCAACCTGGGATTTAGATTCGAAGAGTTATGGCTTTCAATCTGCTTACGATGGCAATTTTACATTTGTAGGCATTAATCGCTTACAAGCCTTAGAAGGGTCTAATAACAATACTTTTACAACTGAGTTTACAGTGCCAAGGTATGGTAAGCATGGGAACGCAGGACAACAAATAGAATTAGTCACTGGTATTACTGTCACACCACAAGAAGGCTGGCCCTTTGAGAGAGCCTATTTTGAAATATATGCGCGATATGAGTATGTGGATGAGGATTAAGAAGCAAGTCAAATCCAATATCAATAGGGGTGCTTTATGAGTGACACAAGATATCAATCCATTATTAATCATTCTCCAATGGGGTATGCTTATCATCAAATGCTGTATGATGCAAAAGGAAACCCCTTCGATTATAAGTTTTTGGAAGTCAATAAAGCTTTTGAAATCATGACCGGAAAAAAATCAGAAGATATCATTGGAAAGTCAGTATCAGTAGTATTTCCAGAGATTATTCAAAGTAGTAGAAATTGGATAAGTTTTTACCATGAAGTCGTTAAGACAGGTCATCAAAAAGAATTTGAGACCTACTCTAAAACTTTAGAAAAATGGTATCGAGGCAGTGCTTTTTCGGCAGAAAAGCATTGTTTTGGTGTTTTTTTTACAGATATTACAACAGAAAAAAAGCAGATAAATGATCTTGAAAAAATTAATCGTTTAGCAGATGCTTTTTTAGATCAACCCATTAGAGAGATTGACTATGATTTGATGGGACAAACCATGCTTGAAATTTCAGAGGCTAAAATTGTAGCTTTTAATCTTTATGATGACAATGGTCAGCAGTTTACCACCATGGCTATTTGTGGAGATCAAGAGATAGTTGAAAAAGGCCTTAAACTGGTGAACACTTCAATAAAAGACAGAAAATGGAAGAATGATGAACGTGTCTTAATGAAAATGGAAGATCAAATGATTATTCAATTTGACTTATTAAGTCAACTGGTAGGAAAACGGCTTCCCCTAAAAGTAGTGGATTTGATAGCTAGCCGATTAGGAATTGGTCAAACATTCATTGTAAAAGTAGCTAAAAACGAACGTTTCTTAGGAAATTTCACTTTATTGATGCCAAAAGATAAAATATTTCACAAGCATCATATGGTGGAAACTTTTGCAAGACAAGTTGGGCTAATACTAGATAAAAATCAAATAGAAGCCAAAATGCAAAAAACCAATGAATCATATAAGAAAAATGCGCAATTACTTGAATTAATCACTAATAATATGATTGACCATATTGCGATTACAGATAGTGAAGGCAACTTTGCTTTTGTTGGAAAATCTCATGCCAATTTGGGATATCCAATAGAGAGCTTAATTGGGAAAAATGTGATGTCCCTAGTTCATCCAGAAGATGCGCCAAGTGTGATGGAACAATTCACCCAATTTATTCAGGAAAGACCTGATTACGCAAAGGTTCTTTACCGCATTCGATGCGCCAATGGTCAGTATCTTTATTGGGAAACCATTGGAACGCTCATTTTAGAAAACGATGAAATCACAGGCATTGTCTTTAGTTCAAGAGATTTGACTCAACAAAAGCAAATAGAAGAAAGTTTAAGAAAAAGCGAAGAATTAAGTAAATCCATTGTGAGTATTTTACCGGATAATGTAATCAAGCTTAGTCGGTCAGGGATTTATTTAGATTTCATTTCTAATGATGACAAATTACTTTATAGGCCAATTAAGGATATGATTGGAAAAAACATCCATGATATTTTGCCAGAAGAAACATCAACAGTGTTTGCTTTTTCACTTAATCAAGCTTTCCAAACAGGTGAAGTCCAAACTTGTGAGTATGAGCTTGTTGTTGCTGCGGGTATCACTTATTTTGAAGCCCGCTTTGTTAAAGCTAATGATGCAACGGCCTATGCCCTGATTCGAGACATTACCGAAAGAAAAGAAGTTGAAAAAGCCTTACAACAAAGCGAACAGCAATATCGGTTATTAATTACCCAAATGGAACAAGGATTAGCCTTACATGAAGTCATCTTTGATAAAGATGGCAAAGCCTATGATTATCGATTTTTAGACATCAATGAAAGTTATGAAAAACTCACAGGCCTAACTAGAGAAAAACTCATCGGTAAAAGTGTCTTAGAAGTATTGCCTAATACAGAAGCTTATTGGATTGAAAAATTTAACCATGTAGCCTTAACAGGAGAATCCCTTCATTATGAAAATTACTCTAAAGAACTAGGCAAATATTATCAAGTAGTCGCCTACTCTCCAAAGTTTTTGCAATTTGCTGTGGTTATTACAGATGTTACTGAGCAAAAACTGCTAGAAGAACAAATTATTCAAGATAAAGAACAGTTTAGAACCACCTTATTATCAGTAGGAGATGGGGTTATATCAACAGATTCTATTGGATATATTGAAATTATGAATCCAGTTGCAGAGGAATTAACCGGTTGGACTCAGGAAGAAGCCATAGGAAAACCCATAGAAGAAGTTTTTCATATAGTTAATGAACTCACAAGAGAACGATGTGACAATCCGGTAATTAGAGTATTATTAACAGGAGAAACTGTAGAGCTTGCTAATCATACTTTACTCATAGCTAAAGATGGGAGTGAACGTCCAATAGAAGACAGTGCAGCACCGATTATTAATAAAGAGGGAGAAGTCACTGGCGTTGTGTTAGTTTTTCGTGATTTTACAGAAAAGAAAAAGAGTCAAGATGCCATCAAACGTTTAAGTTTTCATGATTATTTGACTGGCTTATATAATAGAAGATATTTTGAAGAGCATTTAAATCGACTGGATACTGAAAGAAATTTGCCCATGACCATCTTAATGGGTGATGTGAATGGACTAAAGTTAATTAATGATTCATTTGGTCATGCATCCGGAGACAAACTTTTAATCAAAGCAGCTCAAATTATTCAGCTAGCTTGTCGATCTGATGATATTATCGCTAGAGTGGGTGGGGATGAATTCGCTGTGATTTTACCTAAATCAGATAGTGTGGTTGCAGAAGGAATTGTCAAAAGAATACAAGCACTTTCTAAAAACGAAAGTGTGAATGATATAGAGATTTCATTATCATTTGGATATGCTACAAAAAAAGAGCCATCTGATGATATGAGCCGTGTCTTTAAACAGGCAGAAGATATGATGTATAACAAAAAGCTTTTTGAAGGACCTAGCATTAGAGGACGAGCCATTGAAAACATCATTAATGCACTCCACGTTAAAAGTCCTAGAGAAGAAGCACATTCTGCACGGGTAGCAGAATTATGCGAAAAAATGGCCCATGCCCTTGAATTAGGGGAGTCCATTGAAAAAGAAATCAGAGCTTTTGGTTTACTTCATGATATTGGTAAAATTGCGATTCCAGATTATATTCTTAATAAGCCAGGGTTTTTAGATAAAAATGAATATATCGAAATCAAACGCCATCCAGAAATTGGTTATCGCATTTTAAGTGCAGCAGAAGGCATGATGAAAATTGCAGAATATGTTTTAGCTCACCATGAACGATGGGATGGTCAAGGATATCCTAAAGGGTTAAAAGGTGAAGCCATACCATTACCTGCAAGAATCTG
>SKID01000073.1 GCA_007116605.1 Tissierellia bacterium | reverse complement strand
CGCTATCATCAAGCTCTGTATTTAGGAAAAGGAAAAGTAGAAGAAATTAAAAATTTAATGGAAGAAGTTGAAGCAGAAGTGTTAGTCATCAATGATGAGCTGTCTGGTTCTCAAATTAATCATTTAGAAGACAATTTAAAGGCTAAAGTGGTGGATCGCACCATGTTGATTTTAGACATCTTTGCATTGCGTGCACAAACAAAAGAAAGCAAGCTACAGGTAGAACTAGCCCAACTAAAATATGCAAAACCAAGACTTAAAGGTAAAGGAACAGCCTTATCAAGACTTGGGGGAGGTATTGGGACAAGAGGGCCTGGGGAGAAAAAGCTTGAAACAGACAGAAGACACATTGACAGCCGTATCTATGATATTGAAGATCAACTTAAAAAAGTGGTTAAAGTACGAGAAGTTAACCGGCAAGAACGACTAAAAAACAAAGTGCCCATTGTCGCTTTAGTGGGGTATACAAATGCAGGAAAATCTTCTTTAATGAATCAACTAATGGGTCAATACGGTGTTGAAAAAGAAAAAACGGCCTTTGTGATGGATCAATTGTTTGCCACCTTGACCACAGAAAACAGAAGATTGTTATTAGATGATCAATAT
This sequence comes from Tissierellia bacterium, assembly GCA_007116605.1. Classification (GTDB taxonomy): domain Bacteria; phylum Bacillota; class Clostridia; order Tissierellales; family Dethiosulfatibacteraceae; genus 38-11. The sequence goes on along the minus strand of SKID01000073.1, from coordinate 5,170 downwards.
GAGGTGATTCTCACAGATACAGTAGGGTTTGTCAGTAAATTACCCACTTTTCTAGTGGAATCTTTTAAAAGTACTTTAGAAGAAATACGATATGCCAATTTAATTCTTCATGTGATGGATATCACCAACCAAAATGTATTAGTTCAAAAACAAACCACAGAAACGATTTTAAAAGAAATAAAAGTCACAGACATTCCCATGATTGAAGTGTATAACAAAGTAGATTTAATTGATGCGTTGCCATTTACTAATGGGAAGGCTCATTTGATTTCAGCAAAAACAGGGCAACATTTAGACCGACTCATTGAAGCGATCTTGTTAGAACTATATGGGATTGAAAAAGAATATGCCGCTATTTTTGGTTACAATGATTATGAATCATTGACGGTCATTGAAAACAAAGGTAAAATCATAGAACGAGATTATACAGAAGAAGGTGTTATGGTGCGCTATCTTATGCGAGAAAGTGTCCATAAAATGCATGTGGTGAAATAAAAATGTTACCAGCATATCGAACCATTTATCAGATGGGGCAATGGGAAGAAATCATTAACAAATCAAGATTTATTGGCATTGCAGTCCCAATTAAAACCGAAGAAGAAGCCATAGAGGCCATTGAAAAAAGCAAGCAAACTTTTAAAGGGGCAACCCATTATGTATATGCCTATATTTTAGGATACCAACAAGAAGTTCAACGATATTCCGATGATGGTGAACCTAATGGCACGGCTGGAATCCCCATGATCAATTATTTAAAATCAGAAAATCTAACCCACTTAGTGGTCATTGTTATCCGCTATTTTGGAGGTATCAAATTAGGCACAGGGGGTTTAGCAAGAGCCTATAGCAAAGTGGCAAAACAAAGCGTAGACCAAGGCAAGATAATGACTGCACAAGGGTTTGTTCAAGTAGCCATCACATTTGATTATGCCTTATTAGGCAAACTTGAAAACCGTTTAGAAAGCATGCCTTGTCATCTGATTAGCAAAACATTTGAAGCAAAACCACAATTTATATTACTCATTAAAGAAACCCAAGTATCACAAGTTTATGAGCATCTAGTGGAACTGACTTCAGATCAATTAGATTGGGAAGAACAACAACGAACTTATTATCTAGAAGAAAATAATAACATTTATCCTATAGAATAATCCCAGAGGAGGAAATAACATGGCTGGACATTCAAAATGGGCCAATACGAAACATCGAAAAGGCAGACAAGATGCCAAAAGATCAAAAATTTTTACAAAGCTGTCCCGTGCCCTAACAGTGGCAGCAAAAGAAGGCGGATCTGATCCCGACTATAATACAGCACTAGCAAATGCAATAGAAAAAGCAAAGGCAGAAAACATGCCCAATGACAATATCGATAGAGCCATCAAAAAAGGTGCCAGCAATGATGGCAGTGCTGCCTTTGAAACCATCACTTACGAAGGTTATGGACCTGGAGGTACAGCGTTTATCGTCCATGCCTTAACAGATAATAAAAATAGAACAGCAGCAGATGTGAGACATTATTTCACCAAATATGATGGAAACTTAGGTTCATCAAATTGTGTGGCCTATTTATTTGATCGGTTGGGTGTGATAGCCATAGAAAAACAAGCTGTGAAAGATGAGGATCTACTCATGTTGACAGCCATAGAAAATGGAGCAGAAGACATGAAAACAGAAGAGACAGTGATTGAAATTTTCAGTCTTCCTGAAAACCATCAACAAGTTAATCAAGTCATTAAAGCACTGGATGTTCCCATATTAGGGGCAGAAGTGACATTAATCCCTAAGACACAAGTAGCCGTGAATGACTTAGACATAGCCAAGAAGATTTTAAAACTCATTGATGCCTTAGAAGATAATGATGATGTACAAGAGGTTTATCATAACTGTCAATTACCAGAAGCCTTAGAAGAAGAGGAACTTTAATATGGAAAAATGGATAATTAATCAACCCATCAAAGAAGCCTTAACCAATCAAGAACCGCTAGTGGCTTTAGAGTCCACTATTATCGCCCATGGGATGCCTTACCCTAAAAACTTAGAAACTGCAAAACAAGTAGAACAAGTGATAAGAAAACAAGGAGCAATCCCTGCCACCATAGGAATTATAAAGGGTCAAATCATTGTAGGGCTAACAGAAGAACAAATCCATTTTTTAGCCAACACAAAACCTGTGATAAAAGCAAGCCGTAGAGACTTACCCATGATTTTAGCCAAAGGGCAACATGGAGCGACGACGGTTTCAGGAACCATGATAGCTGCCAATTTAGCAGGAATTAAGATTTTTGTCACAGGGGGCATAGGTGGTGTCCATCGAGGGGCAGCCCAATCATTTGATATTTCAGCAGATCTTACAGAACTGTCCCAAACTTCAGTAGCCGTAGTATGTGCAGGCGTGAAGTCTATATTAGATATTGGATTAACATTAGAAAAATTAGAAACTTTAGGGGTTCCTGTCATCGGATATCAAACACAACGTTTCCCTGCGTTTTACCATTCAGATAGCGGGTATGATTGTGATGCTCAAGTAGATAGTCCAGAAGAAATGGCTTCAATATTAAAGATTAAATGGGATTTAGGATTAACAGGAGGGGTGGTCATTGGAAACCCCATACCCAAAGCACACGAATTAGACAAGACCTATATGGATCAAATGATACAAACAGCTTTACAAGATGCAGAAAAAGAAGGCGTCAAAGGGAAAGAAACCACACCTTACTTATTAGACAAGATGAAACAACTGACTCAAAATACCAGCTTAGAAGCCAATATAGCCCTAGTCATGCATAATGCGAAAGTCGGTGCAGATATTGCCATTGCTTATGCTAAGTGTCAGAAAAATGGGTGTCAACCATGATTATTGTAGGCATCGATCCTGGCTATGCCATATCAGGATATGGCGTACTTCAATATGTAGGGAATCGGTTTAAAGTATTGGACTATGGTGTCTTTAGAACACCAAGCAAACAAAAAATGGGGGACCGTCTCAAAACCATCTACGATGGGTACACCCAATTATTTCACACTTATCACCCCGATGCAGTTGCTATAGAAGAATTGTTTTTTAATAAAAACAGTAAAACCATCATTACAGTAGGACAAGCTCGAGGAGTCCATATATTAGCAGCAGCCAATGCCCATATACCTATCTATGAATACACCCCTTTACAAGTCAAACAAGGCTTAGTAGGCTATGGCAGAGCAGACAAAAAACAAATGCAAGAGATGGTTAAAATCATCTTAAACTTAAAGGAAATTCCTAAGCCGGATGATGCAGCTGATGCTCTAGCCGTGGCAGTTTGTCATGGGCACTCCCTCAAATTCAAGGAAAGCTTCAGATTGTAGGCACATTATCAAGGATAAAACAGCATCCTCCCTGCTTAGTATTTAGACCCTTTGTTTTTTGAGATTTAAATGTAACAAAGGGTCACATAATGCGCGACTCGGATACGGATTTTATCCTTAAATTGCTGAAGTTAAAGCTAAGGATCAAATAATGCGCGAATCGGATGCATGTTGTATCCTTTTTAATTAAAGCGAAAGGAAGCAAATAACCACATAATGCGCGACTCATCGGAGATGCATGTTTTATCCAAAGTTAAGTAGCACATAGCGCCATTTCAATATATAATCTAAAAGATCAATCATTTTCCTGAAGCGCGCCTCTTTTGATGTCTTGTTTCCTTAATATTGATATATTACAAGACATCAAATGTGAAGCGGTGAGGGAAACACGATGATCTTCGATTAAAAAGCAGCTCAAATATAAATAATAAGCGGAGGAAACCATGTACCATTACATTACAGGATCAGTTAAATTCATAGAAGAGCAATGGATCGTACTAGACAACCAAGGCATGGGTTACAGCCTGTTTACATCAGCCAATACCATCAAGCAAGTATTTATAAATAAAGAAACCACCCTTTTCACCCATTTATATGTACGAGAAGATCAACTCACACTCTATGGTTTTATCTCCCGACAGGAACTCGAACTATTTGAGTCATTAATCAAACTCAGTGGCGTGGGTCCAAAAGCAGCCTTATCTATTCTATCCCTTGGAGAAGTGGATCATTTAAAAAGAGCCATTGTGAATGAAGATTCAAAATATATTGCCATGGCTTCTGGTATAGGGAAAAAAACGGCTGAAAAAATCATAATCGAACTGAAAGATAAAATTAAAGGCGACTTTTTAATGCCATCTAAAGAATCCATTCACACAAGGCAAGGACAATCTTATGATGCAGTGATGGAAGTCATGGCAAGTCTGGGTTTTAGTGCAAGTGAAGTCAGAAAAGCCATGCAAAAAATTGATAGCACAGATTTATCTGAAGAACAAATCATCAGTCAATTATTAAGGAAAATGGAGCAGTGATCTTATGGCAGATAAAGACAATGAAATTATAAAAGCCTCATTGAACCAAGGAGAAGAAATAGCAGAATATGGCCTTAGACCCGATAGTTTAAGTCAATATATCGGTCAAGAAAAAGTCAAAGAAAGTTTGAGTATTTATATTCAAGCGGCTCAAATGCGCCAAGAGCCCTTAGACCATGTATTACTTTATGGACCTCCTGGACTTGGGAAGACCACCTTATCCACGATTATTTCCAATGAAATGAAAGTGAGTATCCGGATTACATCAGGACCAGCCATCGAAAGACCAGGAGATTTAGCAGCCATTTTAACCAATTTAAATGAAAATGATGTGTTATTTATCGATGAAATTCATCGACTTAATCGAAGTGTAGAAGAAATTTTATATCCTGCTATGGAAGACTATGCCCTTGATATTATTATAGGCAAAGGTCCTTCTGCAAGATCGATTCGACTAGATTTACCTAAATTTACTTTAATTGGTGCCACGACTAGAGCAGGTGCCCTCACATCACCTTTAAGAGACCGATTTGGTGTGATTTGTAAGTTAGACTACTATACACAAGAAGAATTAATTCAAATTATTACCCGTTCTGCCGATATACTAGATATCCATATTGATGAAGAAGGAGCAAAACAAATTGCCAAAAGATCAAGAGGAACCCCTCGGATTGCCAATCGTATTCTAAAAAGAGTACGAGACTATGCCTTAGTAAAAGGCAAAGGGATTATCACCGATGACATTGCCGACAAAGCCCTAGACATGTTACAAATCGATCAACATGGTCTAGATGAGG
>SKID01000182.1 GCA_007116605.1 Tissierellia bacterium | reverse complement strand
GAATATTTTAGTAATTTAAAGATAAGACGTGCGTTTGCCCTAGCAACAGATCAACAAGCTTATTTAAGCGTTATTGCTCAAAACAATGGTGTTGTAGCTGAAGGAATGACCCCTCCTAGCATGGCTGGAAAAGAGCGCTCCTTTGCAAGTGAGCGATTTTCAGTTCTCCCAGAGTATGATCCCAATAAAGCCAATATGCTTTTTGAGGAAGCATTAGAAGAAATGGGAAAAACAAAAGAAGATTTTGCAAGAGAAGTGCGTTTATTGTCAGATACAGGGGATACTTGGAATCGAAGAGCCCAATTTTTTCAAAGTCAATGGAAAGAAAACTTAGACATTGAGTTGGTCATTAGCCAAAGATCCTTTACGAATAGACTACAAAGTTACCAGTCTGGAGCTTACCAGATTGCTTTTGTTGGTTGGGGTGGTGATTTCAATGATCCACTAACGTTTTTAGATATTTTTTCAAGTGATAATGGACACAATTTCACAAGATGGGAAAATTCAGAGTATGATGCTCATGTTTTGGCAGCCATTAAAGGTGAACGCAATGAAAGAATGGATGCATTGGTCAGAGCTGAAGGGATATTAGCAAGAGAGTTACCAATATATCCAATATACCATCCAAATAAAAGTATGATGATCAAACCCTATGTTAGGTCATTAGCCATATTTCCTGTTGGATCAGATTACGATTTCAAATGGACTTATATCGATAGGAGTAAAGACAAGTAGGAGGCAATTATGGAAATGGGAAAACTGCCAAGTCATGTGTTAGAAGATTTGGTTATTTCTGCAATAAAAAATAGAAGAGACGAAGTAGTGGAAAGGTCAGGTATAGGCAAAGATTGCGCTGTCGTTGACTATGGTGATAAGTACTGTGTTTTGTCATCGGATCCAATTACTGGAGCTGAAAAAAACATCGGTAAAATAGCTGTGCATGTGGCCTGTAACGATATTGCAGCAGGTGGGGCAGAACCCATTGCATTACTCATGACTATTTTAGCACCAGTAGGAACGACAGAAGATACAATTCATGAAATTATGGTTGAGGCAAATGAGGCTAGCAAAGGCATTAATGTTGAAATTGTAGGTGGTCATACAGAAATCACCAATGCAGTTAATCGGATGGTTTTATCTATGACGGCAATTGGTATGAAAAGTAAACAAATGACTTTTGAAAAAGCGGTGCCTGGAGATTATGTGCTGATGACAAAAACAGCAGGGATGGAAGGCAGTGCTATCATTGCAGAGGAAAAAGCTGCCACACTATTGGAATGTGGTTTTAGTCAGGGTGAATTAGAAGAAGCCAAAGAATTTCTCAATGCCTTGAGTGTGGTCACTGAAGGATTGATTGGTGCTAAAGTTGGCGTTAAATATATGCATGACATTACAGAAGGGGGCGTAGAGGGAGCTGTGTGGGAAGGAGCAAATGCTTTAGGACTTGGAGTGAATCTATATGAAGATCAAATCCCTGTTTCTGATGTTACCAAAAAGATTTGTGAATGCTTTGATATTTACTATGGCAAGTTAATTTCAAGTGGCGCTATGTTAATGGTTGTTGAACCAATGAAATATCAAGAATTGAGAGAAGCTTTAGCCAAGAAATCTATTCAAGTAACAAGAATTGGTGAACTAACGGATCAAGGTGTGAAAATATTAAAAAATGGTCAATGGTTAGAAATTGAAGAACCAGGTAGTGATGAACTTTACCGTGTAATATGAACAAGACTCTTGATTAGAACTGAAAAGAATAATGTTTATGGAGTGTATAGGATGAGAAAAGTGATTGTATCAACAGGCAATCCACACAAGTTAGATGAAATCAAGAATATGATAGGCCAGTATCAGTTTGATGTTTTATCCAAAAATGAAGTGGGGTATCATGATTTTGAAGTATTGGAAGATGGTCAAACATTAGAAGAAAATGCGATTAAAAAAGCCCGCGAGTTGTGGAATGAAACGAAAGAAATTGTCATCGCAGATGACACGGGACTTTTCGTTGAATATTTAAAAGGTGAGCCAGGTGTCCACTCCTCTCGTTATGCAGGTGAACATGCAACAGATGAGGAAAACAATCAATTATTATTAGAAAAAATGAAGCATGCCATTAACCGGAGAGCATTTTTCAAAACTGTGATAGTCATTGTTGATGAAAAAGGAGAAACCTATTTAGCTGAAGGAATATGTCATGGCCAAATAGGTTATGAACCTAAAGGAGATAAAGGTTTTGGTTATGATTCGTTATTTATTGTAGAAGATTTGAATAAGACATTTGCTGAAATGTCACAAAAAGAGAAAAATCAGTACAGTCATCGAGGCAATGCTCTAAGAAATATGGAAAGAGTCTTTGGAGATATGGTAGGAAATGAAAATATTAGTCGTTAGTGATACCCACTATAGAGTAGATAGGCTGATTCGGATTTTGCGAGAGCAAGGTCCCTTTGATGCCATGATTCATTTAGGAGATATGGTTGAAGATGCAAAAAGAGTAGAGGATGAAATGCAAGGACCTGTTTTTATGGTCCGCGGCAATTGTGATTTTTTGGATAAATCAACACCAGATGAACAAATCATCCAATTTGAGCATTATAGACTTTTATTAACCCATGGTCATAAATATCAAGTAAAACACTCGTTAAATACACTGTTTTATAAAGGCATACAAGAGGAATGTCAGGGCATATTGTTTGGGCATACACACACTCCCATTAATCAAAAGGTTGATGATGTCTTATTGTTTAACCCAGGTAGTTTGACATTGCCTCGAGACACAGAAAAACCCTCTTATGGAGTGATTGAAATCCAACAAGAGGGTATCAATGCCATGATTATGAGATGGGTTTAATTTCCCACTGGTCATCTGTTTTTTGTGTGAAAAACTGATAACCACTATCAGAAAGCTGATTTAGGTACTTAGCCATTTTTTTAGGCTTTAAAGAAGTTAAAACAATAGAGCCTTGGGATCTTAATTGATTGGCATATGTCATGACTTCTTTAAAATCATCTGCTGAATCATAGAGAACTGCAATGCGTTTAGGTCCTTCGATTAGATAATTCTCGTCTATTAACTGGTTTACTAGACGTTCAAAACCAATTGAAAAACCTACAGCAGGGATGTCTTGACCAATGAATTCGCCAATCATTTTGTCATATCGACCACCGCCAGCAATTGAATATCCTAAATCTTTATAGACGATTTCAAAGATGGGACCTGTGTAATATCCCATACCACGAATCAGAGAAAAATCGTAAACAATATCATAAGCTCCACCCGATAAATCATTAACTGTGTTAATGATTTTTTTCATTTCATCAACAATATTATGATCAAGTGGATAAGTCATTAAATGATCTAAATGATCTTGTCCCATAGTTTTAAGGGCTTGTGTTATTTTTGTCACAGCATCTTTTGCGTAATCATTGGCAAGTAACTCTTTTTCTACTCCATCCAATCCGATTTTATCTAATTTATCTAGAATAATGCAAATAGAGCCTATGTCTGATGTTGGAAAACCTGAGCCTGTAATCACAGCGTTTAAAATACGACGATCATTAATTCTGATTTGAAAATCTTTAACACCCAAAGCGGTTAAGGCACCAGCTGAAGCGGTTAAAAGTTCGATTTCAGCATTGCATGTGCCATCTCCGATGATATCAATATCGCATTGTTTAAAACTTCGATAGCGTCCTTTTTGTGCTCTTTCTGCTCGAAATACATTGCCCACTTGAATGGCTTTGAAAACCGTAGGTAATCGACTTTTGTTATTACAATAAAAACGACTTAATGGCACTGTTAAATCGTATCTTAACCCAAATTCAACGATATCTTCTTCTGTTAAGTTCTCTTGTTGTAAGTTTAACTTATTTCCCCGCTTCAATATTTTGAATATGAGGTTGAGATTTTCACCACCTTGGCTTCCCATCAAATTATCTATATTTTCAACAACAGGTGTTTCAATCAGTTCGAAACCGTTTTGTTTATAAAGATTGACAATGGTTTTTTCTACATATTCCCGTATGGCATGCTCTTGAGGCAAAAAATCACGCATCCCTCTTGCTGGATTTGTATTGACTTTCATAACGATCTCCTTTAATTCTATTATAATCATTCATTTGTTTGAGTATTTTAAAGCTTATCCAGGGATCTTACAGTACTTATCTTCCACTTTAAGAAGTGGAAGTCTGAGCAGTGTAAGTCATCGAATAAATGACTGTCCCTATTATAACACAGGAATAAAAGGGATGCCATAGCTAAATCATAGAGGAAGTTTCACAAAGATTAGGAATAGAAAGCATCTCTCTGGTTTCATAAACAATGGTTTTCAACAGGAATCTTGGCTTAAGATAGGGCTTGAAACACTAACTGAATATTAGAGACCCTTATCTAGGGACGCTACAGTATTTATCGTCAGATTATTGATCAAGTGAGAGACTTGACATAGTAAGTTATAGCTATAGGCATTTTATTGATCAAAGGTTGAAAAGATATCATTAAAAGTGACAACAAGTCTTGACATCAGCTATCTAAAAGGTAAAATGGTATAGAGTTAAAAAACTTTGCCAGTTTAAAGAGTTATAAAGTTAGTTAAAATTGAAGAATCTATTGTGTTCTTAAATTGTAAAAGATCTAAATTCAAAGTAGCGAAGGAACTGTTTTATCTATGCTTATCTGTCCCTTGAAGAAGTGAGAGTCTTAGCCCTTTTTATTATCAGGTAAAATGATATCTAATAATCGAATCAATTATTCTCAAACATAGATTTTTAAATGAATGAAAAAATAAATGTAATCACCATCTTTATAGGAGGATACAATGGACTACAACCAAAAAGCCTTAGAGTTACATAAAAAGCTATCAGGTAAAATATCAGTGGAGAGTAAAGTATCAGTAAAAACAAAAGATGATTTATCAGTGGCTTATACACCAGGTGTTGCAGAACCTTGTCGTAAAATACATGAATTTCCTGATAGTGTTTATGATTACACTTCAAAATCTAATTTAATCGCTGTCATATCAGATGGCACAGCAGTGCTTGGTTTAGGGGATATTGGACCAGCTGCAGCTATTCCAGTTATGGAGGGTAAATGTGTTTTGTTTAAGGAATTTGCTGGGATTGATGCTTTTCCCCTTTGCTTAGACACCAAAGATCCGGAAGAACTTGTTCGAACCATTCAACTATTAGCTCCTGTTTTTGGGGGCATAAATCTAGAAGATATCAGCGCACCTCGTTGCTTTGAAATTGAACAAAAATTAAAAGAAACAATGAGCATCCCAGTGTTTCATGATGATCAACATGGCACGGCCATTGTAACGACGGCAGCCATTATTAACGGGCTTAAGTTGGCAAATAAGAAAATTGAAGATACAAAAGCAGTCATTAATGGTTCGGGTGCTGCGGGTCAAGCTATTGCAAAACTATTATTGTTATTAGGAATTGATGATATTTTAATGTGTGATCGTCAAGGCATTATTCATGAGAGTCGTCAAGGGATGGACCCTTACAAAAAGAAATTGGCACAAATCACTAATCGACAGAACAAGCAAGGCACCCTACAAGATGCCATGGTTGGTGCAGATATATTTATTGGCGTGTCAGCTCCTGGTGTCGTTACCGAAGCTATGGTGGCTAGCATGAATAAAAAAAGCATTGTGTTGCCTATGGCAAATCCAGTTCCAGAAATCATGCCTGATTTAGCTAAAAAAGCGGGTGCTTTTATAGTGGGCACAGGACGATCAGATTTCCCCAATCAAGTTAATAATGTCTTGGCTTTTCCTGGAGTCTTT
>SKID01000329.1 GCA_007116605.1 Tissierellia bacterium | reverse complement strand
AGAGAAATATTACTATATTGTAAGAAAGTACATTGGTAGCTATGCAGCTGCAATGGGTGGTGTAGATGCTGTAATATTTACTGCAGGCTTAGGAGAAAACTCACCAGAAGCACGTGCTCAGATTTGTCAAGGTTTAGAGTTTATGGGTATAGAAATTGATGATGAACAGAATAATGTTCGTGGAAAAGAGCGCAAGATATCAAAAGAATCTGCATCAGTAGAAGTATATGTCATACCAACTAATGAAGAGTTGATGATTGCTAGAGATACAAAAATATTAGTGAAATAACTTGACAAATCATTGATATTTACATATAATTTTCATTGCAGTCTCGAGGTGATAACATGATTTTAGATTTAAAAGATTTTTTTAAAAAAAATGAGATGCACCAACGCTTTGAGATTAACTTCGACGCTAAAGAATTGGAAATAGATGATTGGTTCATGATTGGTAGAATAACGGGTCATTTAGATCTTTACTACAGTGATGACAACTTGTTTGGTGATTTGAATTATACATACGCTTATACTGAGCCATGTGCTCGGTGTAATGAGATGGTTGAAGTCAGTCAAACAACAGATGTCACACTGAGTATTGACAATGAATCTGAAGAAGATTTATATGTGAGTTTGGTGGATGATAAGATTAATCTTATTCCAGTGATTATAGATGGCATTTATTTATCAAAACCGATGCGTGCGTTGTGCAGTGAAGAATGTAAAGGAATTTGTCCTGAATGCGGCTCAAATAAAAATATCAAACCTTGTGAATGTGAAGGTCAAAAAATAGATCCGCGTTTAAAAGATCTAATGAATTTGTTGGATAAGGAGGTGTAGTTACTATGGCAGTACCAAAGAGTAAGAGTTCCAAAGCAAGAAGAGATAAAAGACGAACATCAAACGAAAGAATTAAAATTAAAGGATTCGTAGAGTGTTCACAATGTCATGAAATGAAGCTTCCTCACAGAGTATGTAGAGCATGCGGATACTATGATGGGAAAGACGTTTTAAATGTATAATAAAAATAGAAGATAGTGCGAAAGCACTATCTTCATTTTTGTTGCAAAAATGAAGAGGCTATTGTATACTGAAAAATGAGTTGAATGACACGAGGTGTAATATGAGAATAATAGTTGATGCAATGGGTGGAGACAAAGCACCAGAAGAAATCGTTGCAGGTGCCATAGAGGCCATTAATCAATATGATTTAGATATCACATTTGTTGGGAAAGAAGCATTAATTAAGCCATATATTAAAGGACCTGAACATCTTTTGAAAAGAGTTGAGGTGGTTAATGCAGATGAAGTCATTGACAATGACGAGTCTCCAGTCAAGGCCATTCGTAAGAAAAAAAATTCTTCTTTAGTGATAGGAATGAACTTGCTTAAAGAAGGCAAAGGTGATGCTTTTGTTTCAGCAGGCAGCACAGGTGCATTACTCAGTGGAGGTCTTTTTATAGTGGGTCGAATAGAGGGTATTGAAAGACCCTGTTTATCCCCGTTATTTCCTAATGGTGATCGATTTAGTATGCTCATGGATGCAGGTGCTAATGTGGACTGTAAACCTTTATTTTTGTACCAATTTGCCATGATGGGCAGTATTTATATGGAAAAAGTACTTAAAATCAATCGTCCTAAAATAGGATTGATCAATATAGGAACAGAAGAAGGTAAAGGCAACAAATTAGTCGGTGAAACCCATGATCTATTAAAAGAGAGTTCATTAAACTATATAGGTAGTGTTGAAGCTAGAAACATTTTAAATAATGATGCAGACATCCTATTATGTGATGGATTTGTTGGCAATGTGGTTTTAAAGCTTACTGAAGGCGTTATGATGGAATTAATGGGACAAATAAAAGCAGAGCTTTTAAAAACAACCAAGGGAAAAATCGGTGGGTTACTCATCAAAGACTCTGTAAAATCTTTAAAAGCGCGGTTTGATTACTCTGAATATGGTGGCGCTCCTTTATTAGGTCTAAAACAACCAATTATTAAAGCACATGGCAGTTCAGATCGAAAAGCAATTCTTAACGCGATTCGTCAATCAAAACTGTTTATTGATCATCAAGTGAACCATTTGATTGTTAAAGAACTCAATAAGGGGGTGAAAGAGAATGATGTTTGAAAAACTAAAACAACTCATTATTGAAAGACTTAACTTAGATGAAAAAACCGTCATTACCATGGACACTTCTTTTGTAGATGATTTAGATGCTGATTCGATTGCGCTTGTTGAACTCATTATGGGTATTGAAGATGAATACGGGATAGAAATTGATGATGAAAACGCTGAGAGAATAAAAACAGTTCGAGATGCCATTGAGTATCTTGAGAGTATAATTGATTAAAGTCCTGGTGATACAGGGCTTTTCTTAAATAAATAAACATTGATTAGGGATTAAATATTTAATCCTTAATCAATGTTTATTAGAAAGGCAGGAAAACATGTTAAAAGACATTGAAAAAAGATTAGGATACATTTTTATCAACAAGCAATTATTAACACAAGCGATGACTCATAGTTCTTATATCAATGAAAATGGAACAGAATCTCAACATAATGAACGATTAGAGTTTTTAGGGGACGCTATTTTAGAAGTCATGGTCAGTCATTATTTATATGAACAATATCAAGAATATTCTGAAGGAAAGCTTACCCGAATGAGAGCACAAGTAGTCTGTGAGGAAGTATTGTATGCAATTGCCCAAAAAATACAATTAGGTGACTTTTTGGAGCTGGGTAAAGGCGAAGAAGCTTCGGGTGGAAGGTTAAGAAAGTCTATATTAGCAGATGCATTAGAAGCTTTAATTGCAGCAGTTTATTTAGACAGTGGATTAGAACCAACAACAAAAGTGTTTATGCCTTGCTTTATTGAGTATATTCATTTAGCAGCTTCTGAAAAACTAAACCTTGATTTTAAAACAACTTTACAAGAAAAACTGCAAAAAATTAATCCTGAGACTAAAATTCGATACCAAGTATATAAAGAAGAAGGCCCAGACCATGATAAGGTATTTTATGTTAAGTGCTTTATTGATGGTTTAGTGGTTGGTACAGGGAAGGGTAAAAATAAAAAATCTGCAGAACAAGAAGCTGCTAATGCTGCCTTAGATCATTTAGGGTCAAATGATGAAAGTTAAAACAAGGATTATTCCAATATTTGTACCCCATTATGGATGTCCACATGACTGCTATTTTTGTAATCAAAAAAGCATTACTGGACATCAAGACATCCTTACAATAGATACGATACAACAACAATTAGAATCACGATTCCAAATGAATAGACTCCAAACCCCGATAGTGATGACAGAGATAGCATTTTTTGGTGGAAGTTTTACAGCAATCCCAGTAGATGACCAAGAAAAGTTATTGTCATTAGCCCATCAATTGCTTCAAAAGGGTGATGTGGATACCATTAGAATTTCAACGCGACCAGATGCTATTGACGAAAGAAATTTACAATTATTAAAGGACAAAGGCGTGGGTATTATAGAGTTAGGTGTTCAGTCAATGGATAATCAAGTGCTTCGTTTGATGAACCGAGGACATACGGCTGAAGATACCATCAAGGCATCAAAACTGATTAAAAACTTTGGATTCAAATTAGGACACCAAATTATGCCAGGTCTATATGGAAGCAGTCTCAGTAAAGATTTAAGTACTATGCAAGCTTCTATTGATTTAAAGCCGAATATGGTCAGAATCTATCCTACTTTGGTCATCAAGAATACAAAACTTGAAAACTTATATCATTCAGGTGATTATAAGCCCCTTGAATTAAATGAAAGCATCAGACTAGTCGCATATTTTTATACACAATATTGGCTTAATCAAATTGAAGTTATCAAAATGGGGTTACAAGCATCCGATACTATTGCTGTCGAGGGTGATGTAGTGGCAGGTCCTTTTCATCCTGCTTATGGTCAAATGGTAAAAACGCATATAATGCTTACGGTTTTATTAGATCGATTAATGTCTCAAGACGTGAAATCATGGACTATCATTGGCAGCAAAAAGATTATTAACGAAGTCGTTGGGGTTAAGAAAAAAGGAGCACAAATGCTCAAAAGCCAGCTCAATCTTGACCAGTTAATCTATCAGGCAGAAGAAAATATCGATGGCATCATTATTAAAGACATTTACAATCATCACATACATTTAACACAAAACGATTTAATACATGAATATGAGAAAATCACTAGGGAGAACATCAATGGTTTTAAAAGAAATTATTATTAATGGATTTAAATCCTTCCCTGAAAAAACAATTGTTAAAATTAATGCTGAGTTAACTGCTATTGTAGGACCTAATGGCAGTGGCAAGAGTAATATTTCTGATGCTTTTAAATGGGTTATGGGAGAACAAAGTCCTAAATTATTGCGAGGATCAAAGATGGAAGATGTGATTTTTGCAGGGACATTAAATCGGAAGCCTTTAGGATATGCAGAAGTAGATCTTGTCTTTAACAACGAGAAGGGAACCATTCCAATTGCTTATACAGAGGTAAGCGTAAAAAGAAGGCTCTATAGAAATGGGGATAGTGCTTACTTATTGAACAATAAAGAAGTAAGACTTAAAGAAATTAAAGAACTGTTTATGGATACAGGAATAGGAATTGAAGGTTACTCTATTATTGGCCAAGGAAGAGTAGAAGATATCATCAGCTCAAAGTCAGAGTTGAGAAGAAGAGTGATTGAAGAAGCAGTAGGTATAGTGAAATATAAAACCCGTAAAGATGAATCCTTAAAAAAACTTGCCAAAACAGAAGAAAACCTGATTCGCATCCATGATATCATATCAGAAATTGAGCATAGAATCGAACCTTTAAAGAAGCAAAAAGAAAGTGCTGAAACTTTTTTAGAGATTAAAGATAAGTTAAAAACCAGTGAGTTAAACTTGTTCTCAAGAGAGTACGAAAAGCACAAAGAATTACTTGAATCCCTTGAAAATCAACAAAAACAAAAGTCAGACCTCATACACCAACAAAAAATTAACACAACAGCTAAAAAAAACGAACTCGATCAATTATTAATAACCCTGCAATCTTATGAGGTGCAAATTGATGAAATAACTCAAAAAATTAATGATACCCATGAGCAACAATTAGAACTAGAGAAAAAAATTAATTTAGAAAATGACCGCAGAATTTTATATGAAGAAGAAAAAGCCAAACTCCTATTAAATCAAGACAAGAATCAGAAAGAACATATGAGATGGAGTGAAAAACAAGACAACTTATCCAAGCAGATTAAGCAAAAACAAGATGAGCTTAAAGTGTTAATTCATCAATTAAACCAGCTACAATCAGAGTTAGACAATGAAAGTCATCAATATAGTCATGATGGTGAAGATATTGAAAAAGTAAAAAGCCAGGTCTTTCATCATTACCAAGAACAAAGTGAAAAGCGTAATCGACTAAATAATGTGACGGTCTTAATTCAAAGTATAGAAGAAAGAATTGAGTCTTTAACACAAGAAAAAAATCATCTTAATAGCAAACAAAATAAAAACCATGAAAAAACCCTGTCAATTAATGAACAGATACAGACTTTAACTGAAAAGCTTAATCAAGAAGAACAAGTCTTAAGTCAGATTCAAGCTAAAATTGAAAACAACAACAGTGCAAGAAGAACTTATGAAAAAAATATGAATGGATTAAACCATCAATTGGCTCAAGTTGAAGCAAGGAGAAATTGGTTATTAAAGAGTCAACAAGATTATGAAGGCTACTATAAAAGTGTTCAAAGATTAATGTTGGCAAAAAAAAGTCAACCCTTCTT
>SKID01000248.1 GCA_007116605.1 Tissierellia bacterium | reverse complement strand
GACATAACACGTTCTTCGCCACCCAAATCAAGCAGACGAGGATTGTTTTTAAGTACTCCTTGGCTAAAGCTTGATACCTGCCCAATATTAAACGGGCTTTCACCTTTAAGGTAGGCGTTTTGAACAGACATAAGATGCATTTCACCAACTGTTTCAACAACATCTTTATCATTTACAGGGAAATCTTTGAAGTTTTCGAGTATACGAAAATCATCATTGGCAATTTCCGGAAGAGTGTCAATATAATCATTAATGAGTTGCATCATCTTATCAAATGGCATTTTTTCATTACCATAGGTGTACATAATACGGTTGGCAAAAATGCACATATTGGCACAGATTTTTACATTGCTTCCAAAGGCTACTTGGATGCCTCTCTCGTGATATCCGATAGCGATTGAACTGTTGTACTCTTCCCGGTTAAAGTCCTTTCCTGTGAGGTTTATTTTCGTCAACATACGGTTTACAACCATGGCATTAACAAACCCTTCATTATGAGGATCAAGTTGAATAATTCTTTTCAAATCTTCTTTTCCATTACCAATGTAAACGGGTTCGGGTTTGAAGGCATAACCTTTTTTGTCAACACGTTCTTGAATATCTTCAATAAGTTGCCAGTGCTCTACTGGTCTGTAGGAAGGCATGCCTTTAAAAGGATCTGCAAGGCTTGCTGTTTGTTTCAGCAAATCAATGCTGATTTCTTTTCTTTTTTCGTCTTTTTCAAAAATGATTTTTTCCATTTGAGTTAAAATTTAATGGGTTAATAATTTTTTTTACTTAGATTCTTAAACTTAATTTTTGCATCTTTCATTGTCAGCCCGGTAAATTCATCTCCCTGAAAATTAACTTCTCGGGGATAGAATTCACCAATAAGATGTTCTTTTCCATTTTTAAGTCTTGCAATTATTTTTGGCAATGGCTCAAAAATAGCTATGGGTCGTTGTGTGATTCTAACTTCTACTATTTTCATGATACAGTTGTTCCGGTAAATATAACATCGATTGCTTTAAAAGTAGGAATAGAAAAGCTAATGTAGGTTTGAGAATAAATAAGCTGATATTTTTTTTCCAAAACAGAAATTTCTTTTGGCATGCATATGACTTTTATTTTAGGTAAAAACCCTATTTTTCCTTTTACGGCTACAATATGTTCTTTCATTCCAGTCTATTTATGTTATAAACAATACCAAAATCTTCCCTATCCATATAGATGTGAACATGGTCTTTTTCATAAAAGATAACAAGCCTAAAGTTAACTTCTTCGTTTGTTTCTCTGCATAAGGAATACCATTTAAACACTTGGTCATTATCATGGTCTGTGTAGGATTCTTCCCGATAAATAATATATCTGGACACTTCGCTTGCATAGATTGTAAGTCTTGAATTAAAACTGTCACTGTTGTAAACAATGTACACATTTGACGTTATCCAATCACTCCAATCTTTATCTTCATATCTAACACTTGCATAATCGGCATAAAACCGTATAGAAACGTTTTCATCATCTCTGAAAAAATCCATGTTGATAGGAACAAAGAAGATGCTTAATATTGAAAGTTTAATTAAGTTTTTCATCGTGTGTGAATTAAAATGAAACGATTAATTTCTTTTGATATAGTCAAAACCAAATCAGTGTTTGTTGACAACGTTTTTGCTGTAATCAAATTGATATGTTTTTGCTCTTTTATGGAATAACAAGCAACATGGAAGTAAGCTCCTTCATTGCTTCCCCAAACAACAAATGAATAAATCCATCTGAATTCGGGGATAGACATTTTATGACTTAAGTTCCATGGCTGTTCTGTAAGGATATAGTCAAGAAAATCATAATGACTGTTTGCTTCATCAAACATCACATTTTTAAGATGCTTTGTTAATGCTTCTTCAAGTTCACGATATGTACATGGAACGGTAATTTTTCTTCCATGCATATCTTTATCCTCTTTTTCAAGTTCAAAGCTCATAGTGTAAATTTAAAGAAATGAATGATATTCATTTTCGTTTATAATTTGCAGATCAATGACGGTCATGTTCATAGTTTTTGCTGCAGCTAAGACATTTTCCTTCATTTTTATGTCAGAAGGTGAAGGATCAAGGTTTCCTGAAGGATGATTATGGATTACAGCAAAGGCACTTGATCTAAGCGTCAGTGCCCTTGCTATAATATCTTGAGGTGAAACAATGGTTGCTTCTGAAGATCCTTCAGTATGAATCCATCTTCCTAAAATACGTAAGGAACGACTAAGGAATATTACGTAACACCTTTCATACAAATCCCATATGCCTTCATAATGAGGTCTTATGTATTCATATAATTGATCAGAATTGGTTATTCTTTGAAGGTTTTTTATGTTGTTTTTCTTTCGTTGAAAAACCCATTGAAGCTCTCCAAAAACATCTTCGTATTCTCTATTACTCTCAACCATGGTTTTATATACTGGTATTTTCGGGTTAATAAATCTTTTACTTTTACACCATCATGTGTTATTCCAATAGGAATGTCATCAACAATGAATTCAATTGCTCCAACAACAGGGATATATTCTGCTTTTACTCCATGTTTTTCGGCAATCTTTTTTATTTCCGGAAAGCTTGCCATAATAGGCATAAGATCTTTCATTTTTTTTGATTTCTCCATAATTCAAGTTTTTTTGCAAAATCACTAACATTTAACTCTTCTGCTACGACTTGATATTCGGGCATATCATTGATACCTAATTCTTTTTTTATATCTTTGATTTGCCTCTCACGTATGCGAATTCTTCTTTTTAAAGAAGTGTCTGTGTGATTTTTTGGGTTAAAAAATTCCATTTTTTTTTGGGTTAAAATGAGAAAATCGTATAAACATTATATCAGCAGCCTTACTCAAAGGCTTAATGAGAACCCTCCTGTTAAGGGATATGAGATATCCGATAAAGAGGTTGAGGTGGTCTTAAACTACTTTGTTAAAAATTTCATCCAAATTATCAAAAAATATGATTCAGAGATCATAATCACAAGGAAAATGATGTTTTTCCCTGTTAAAAATCATGTTGTGAAGCATAAAGCCCGAGTAAAAAAGAAGATGAAGCCTATATACAAAAGGCTTAAACACATTCTTGCTTATCACCAAAAGAATTCTTCATCTCAATAACATCTGCTTTAAACTCTTCTGCATATTCTTCTCTGTTGGCATGTGTATTTGGATCTCTAAGTTCGGGATACTTGTTCTGTACAAGTTGCCTTGTTCTCCTGATGCTTTCGGGGTTAACATAGCAGCCTTTGGCAAACTTATAGGCAAACATAAGAAATGTCATGTGAACGCCTCTAAGCTCTTTATGATAGCTTTTCCATACCGCAACAATCAATTCATTGTCGTTGCTTCTTAAGTTTGGGAATTTGGTCAATAATTTGCGCACCACTTTTACCAGTGGCATTTCTAATTTAGGTGTTTGAAATGTGTTTTTCATGGGTTTTAAAATTAAAAAAGCCCCGCATTAGAGCGAGGCTTTTTGATTTTATCTATTAACCAGTCTTTTATTTTTGTAGTATCTAAGTTAATACCACATGCTGTAACCTAAGTAGGTGTACGATTTTCGGAGTCTATTGTGACAATTTCGTCTATTATTAGCCCATAAGTAATCGTTATACATCATGATATCACCTAGCAGCTCAACATTGTCACCTGGCCCAAGCACCACCCTTTCTCTATAAAAACAGATTTTTACTTCGGCCGGTCCCATTACAATAACTGTTTCGATTGTTGCATCATCGATGACAACAGTTTCGGGAGGGTCACTATCGTAGCCCCCATACACGCTATTTGACATGCCGATAAACAGCACACCAAACAAGATCAACAACGAGATAAACTTCCTCATTCGCATATAGTTTTAGTTGCTAGACAGCATTTCATGTACTCGGGGTTATAGTACGCTGTCATTTAAAATCCCCGTAACAAATATAGGAAATATTTTAAATGAGTTCCCCTACGGCTTTAAAGCTTTCGGGGAACCCAAAAAATATCAGAGTTTTTTAATTAGTTTTTCTTCACCGTAAAATGGTATTCCTTCTTCAGGATTACGTATATATTCAGGATCATTCATATACACTAAATAATGTTTTTTCTTAATGTAGTATGCTGTTTCCCCAAGCATGGTTGTTTTTTTACATTGAGAAGGAAACCACCCATACTTTTTCAACAAAAGAGTTTCGGGATAAGCTATTGGGAAATGGTGATAATCTTTCATGGTTATAAATTTTGCTCCCGTAAAAGGAATCGAACCTTTTCTGAATCCCAAAACATTGCTGACTGCCATTGTCAGACGGGAACCAATTAGCTGTGAGGATGTAAGACACACGACAAAAAAGAACGTTATACAGCTAATTACTATGCAGCACTAACCAAAAATATCATTTTGACACTTTTGGCAAAGTCCAGAGATAGTATATTCTTTGAGAATTAAATCATCCTCAAAATCATTGAGATTGATTTCTTCTTTACACATAGGGCACTTGCCGGATTCGAAAAGCTTAACTTCTTTTTCAAACCCTGCTTTTTTCATTATTTCTTTGTTCATGGTAGTTCTTTAAAGTTCCAATATAATGATTTAAATGGAGATCCTTCAGGAAGTTCATCTCCGTTTTTTAAATAGTTATAGACATCTTCATGTCCTTCAATACGACCTAATTGATAGGAGAGTAGTAAAGACAAAGATATAGTAATAGCAACAATAAATTGCTTTGCTATTTTACCTAATGTATCAAGATGTTCATTTTGCACCCAGAACAAAGCGTTCATGATGAACATCATAAATATTAATCCGAATATAAATGCCATGTTATTTTTTCATTTTAGTTATTACACGTTTTAATAAATCAATTCTCGGTTGACCGTCATACGGTTCAAAGAAGTAAGAATTTTCAGGCCTTTCATTGTCAACAAGATATTCATTCCATAATTCAGGAAACATTTTAGACATATGCCTTACAAAATCTTCGGGATAGATTGGACTTGTATAACAATGTATATTGTGCACATCAGCAAAATAAATACACAGTCCATTCCATCTAATTGTTGAATCCCCTGTCCATTTCATGGAATTAAGCAAGTCATCATAAGCTTGCTCGTATAGTTCTAATCTTTTCTCAGGTGTCATATCATTTAAGCTTGAAATAAGATTCATTAGTCCTCACGTTTTATAACCAGTCCGCTTACAAGAATATACTGGTAAGCTGTTCGGGGATCAAGATCCGTTGTGGTTGTGCCCCTGTCAATCTCAAATCTTATAATAGCATCTGCTCCCCATTCCACAGCAATCTGGTGCATCCTTCTTATTGCTGTTTCAAAACTTACAACTTCTACCATTTGTGTATACAGCTGACCTCTGTCATCGTAAATAAACCTTGCAGTATAATCCTCTCCTGAAGGGTACCTGCCTGTCCTGTATGTTACCCTTGGATACAAGGCCACTTCAATCATGCCCTTTGTAATATACTTCCCATTGTAAGTTTCAGGGGTTATAAGAAATCCCTGGTCTGCATATTCCCTTAAGTCAACACCCCTTGTTGCAGTAAACTCAGGTGTATCGCTCAAACGAAAGGTATTACAACCAACAAACAACATGGCAACCACCATCAAAACAATCACATTTCTTTTTTTCATACATTATAGATTTTGGGTTAATAATAAATAAAGGTTGTGGAACGAGAAGGACTCGAACCTCCAATTGCTACCATAACATTAAGCTATTTTGGTTGCGGTTACCAATTACGCCATCGTTCCAATAACTCCCTACTAACCATTAAGGTGTTCGGGAGTCAGGTT
>SKID01000352.1 GCA_007116605.1 Tissierellia bacterium | reverse complement strand
GTTTTTGAATATCCTCTTTGTCAGTCCAAAAACCGATAGCTAATCCTGCTAAATAAGCTGCTCCTAAAGCAGTTGTTTCAGTTACCTTGGGACGCTCTACAATCACTCTTAGAATATCAGATTGAAACTGCATAAGAAAATTATTAGCAACAGCGCCTCCGTCGACTTTAAGTGATTTAAGATGAATATGAGCATCTTCTTCCATTGCTTCAAGGACATCTCTTGTTTGATAAGCGATAGACTCCAAAGTAGCACGAATAATATGCTCAGCTTTAGTACCTCTAGTTAATCCAACAATGGTTCCTCGTGCATACATATCCCAATAAGGAGCGCCCATGCCTGTAAAAGCGGGAACAACATATACACCTTCAGAGCTGCTCACTTTTCCAGCCATATATTCAGTATCTTCAGCATCTCGAATAATTTTTAGCTCATCTCTAAGCCATTGTACAGAAGCACCAGCAATAAAAATACTCCCTTCCAAAGCGTACTCAACTTTGCCATCAATTCCCCAAGCAATGGTAGTCAAAAGACCTTTCTTAGATAAAATAGGAGTAGTGCCTGTATTCATCAGCATAAAACAACCTGTTCCATAAGTGTTTTTAGCCATTCCAGGTTCAAAGCAAGCTTGACCAAATAAAGCGGCTTGTTGATCACCAGCAATTCCAGCAATAGGAATATTAGCACCTCCAAAAGTACCTGAATCAGTATTGCCATATAAATAGCTGGAAGATTTCACAGAAGGTAATATGCTAGTAGGTATATCTAGAGCTTCAAGGATTTTTTCATCCCATTTTAAGGTGTGGATGTTGAACAACATGGTTCTAGAAGCGTTTGAATAATCAGTCACATGAACTTTACCTCTAGTCAAATTCCATATGAGCCAAGTGTCGACAGTTCCAAATAAAAGATTCCCTTGATGAGCCAATTCTCTAGCACCTTCTACATGATTTAAAATCCACTTGATTTTAGTAGCAGAGAAGTAAGCATCAATCATTAATCCAGTGTTTTTATGAATATAATCTTCATAACCACGTTTTTTTAAATCATCACAGATGGCAGATGTCCGACGACATTGCCATACAATGCCATTATAAACGGGTTTTCCTGTTTGTTTATTCCATAAAATAGTGGTTTCCCTTTGATTGGTGATACCGATGGCGGCTACTTGTTTTGTTGAGATACCTGCTCTCTCAATAACTTCTCTTGCCACACCACTTTGACCGCCCCATATTTCCATGGGGTCATGTTCTACCCAACCGGCTTTAGGATATATTTGAGTCAACTCTTTTTGTGCTTTGGCAATGATTTGACCCGATTGATCAAATAATATCGCTCTTGAACTCGTGGTCCCTTGATCAAATGACAGGATATACTTTTCCATAATGTCAGCTCCTTATTTTTCATTTTTAATCATATCTGCAAAACATTCAAAAATGAGACAAATAAAAAAACAATAACAAAATCGTCACATATAAGAACAGGGTCAATAATTGATTGAATGCATTGAGAACTTATGCTATGATACAAAAAGAATATGATACTGACTATATTGTAACATAAAAGGAGATTCAGATGAAAAAGAAAAGAGAAGTTTTCATCTATAATTTATTAGATTGGCCCCTTATGGAAAAACATTTTTCAGATAGAGCCAAAGAAGGTTGGTTATTGAAAAAAATAAGGTTTGGTGTGGCTACTTATGAGAGAACTATTCCAGAAAACTATGATTTTAAAGTGGCTATTTATCCAAAAGTGAAGCCTTTTGAAAGCATTAATCAAAAACAAATTGAGCCTTATCGATTGAAACAAATTAACAAGGGTTGGCAATTTATATCTGCTTATCAAAACATACAAGTTTTTTGCAAAAAAATGAATGAAGAAGCCTTGCCTTTAGAACGAAAATTTCAATTAGAAAATATTGAAAGCCATAAAAAGCTAGAAACATTCAGCTTAGCCTTACTAATTATCATAAACTTATTCAACATTTTTCGTATCTATCCACCTAAATTACAATCTTTTACAACAAATATGGGTCTATTTGCTTTGATCATCATTCCTTTGATGACCCTATTCTTAACCATTTATGTGATAAGAAATATTCGATTCATCCATAAACGATCAGAATGGGGAGATGACATCGAAAAATATAATCCTTCAATGAAGAGTCTAAAAATGTTTAGAGTATTTGAGGGCATGATGATGTTTATGGTGACAAGTACACTAGCACTAGCAATATTAGGAGACATCTTTCATAGTTCCATATTTATTGTGCGTTCACTATTGCCCGTGTTTATTGGACTAACACTAGGACTTGTTTTAAGACGTTTTTTTGCAGGTCGAGAAATGTCATCTTTTGCAAAAGGTGTGATTGTGTTGCTGGTAGTAGGTGTGACTGTCTCAACATCTATGTCATGGGTGATTCAGGGTCTAGATGATTTGGAGTCTGAACAAGACCAAATGATTGCTTGGAAGGAAGGAACTCAAATATTTAGCAGTGATGAGAAATGGTTATATGAAGACTTTGAGCAAAGAGCTAGCTTCTTGGTCCCAGTTTATCAACGTTATCGGGGATATACCGATGACACAGATGTGAGAGTGACTGTCATAGAAGGAATGACTGAATCTATGACTAAACATCTTTACAGTCTTTTAATCGCAGATCATCAAAAATACGGCAGATTCACCATACATTACAAAGTTGAATTAGCAGAACTAACCAATGTCATATATGACGAAGCCCACTTTGTCATGACACCCAGTCAATGGGAAAATCCTGAAAATGGTAGGCAGCTAGTTGTTAGAAAAGGCACAAAGATAGTATCTATACATCTTACTCAAGATTGGAACGATCCTCTGTGGACTGATACAGTGGAGAATTGGATGGCAGATTTATTGCTTGGTAGTGTTTCAGAAACTTAAATTGTGAATAAGAGAAAAAAATAAGACCAATCCAAATAAATCCAAAAGAGACTCCCGATGCAATATCAAAAGGTTCTTTAAAGACAAAAATACCCAGAATCAGCATAATAGTGGGAGCAATATATTGTAAAAACCCGACTACATTTAAGGGGAGTTTTTTTGTGCTTTCAGCATATAAAATTAAAGGTGTTGCGGTAGCAATGCCACTGAGTGAAATAATAAACCAATAATATTTAGGTAGGTTGCCAGAGATACCTAATCCAGATGACTCCGCCAATAACAAATAAATGGAACAAGGAATGCTAATCACTAAAGTCTCGAAACCTAGCCCATAAAGAGATTTAAGCGGGGATTTTTTCTTCATTGTACCATAGAGGGCAAAAGAAACAGCTAAAACTAAAGCAATAATGGGAACACGTCCATAGGTTACGGACTTAACAAGAACACCCATAAAAGCGAAAACAATGCCCATGACTTCTAGCTTATTCATTCTTTCTTTCAAAAATACACAGCCAATAAGTGTGAGCACTAAAGGATTAATATAGTAGCCTAAACTAGCTTCTAGGACAAAATTATTGTTTACAGCCCAAATATAGAGCAACCAGTTAATAGAAATGGTTGTAGCAGGTCCAATAATATTAGGCCAGTTTCTTTTGTTGGAGATAAGTTTGCCAAAAAGGACTAGGTCTTTTTTAATAAACAAAATAAGAAAGACAAAGATGAGTGACCATACAACCCTTTGTGCAAAAAGTTGATAGGGTGTAATCACATTCACCAGCTTCCAATACAAAGGGAGAAGTCCCCATATGGTGAAAGCTGCTGTCCCAAGAATTAATCCCTGTATATAATTTTTTCTATCCATTGTCAACCTTCTTCAAGTATATTTCTAACCTTCCATTATTATACATGTTTTTTCGAAAAAAGAAATCTAATTATTGATTATTGTTTATGTTTTCCTGTAGAATGAATAGAGAGTGAAAATATGATTAAGGAGATGAATATGACAATCAAACTAATCCAAGAACTTTCTGATGCATTTGGTCCTTCTGGATTTGAAGAGGAAGTCGTAAGTGTGGTTAAAAAACATAGTAGCAATTTAGAGTTTAAAGTTGATTATATGAACAATACTTATTTATCATTAAAGTCAAATACAGGTTCTCGACCTTTGTTAATGCTAGATGCCCATTTAGATGAGGTGGGCTTTATGGTGCAAAGCATATTAGGCAATGGACTGATCAGCTTTATACCTATTGGCGGTTGGATTCCCTCTAATGTACCAGCCCATACAGTGCTGATAAAAAATCAAAAGGGTCAAAAAATTCGAGGAATTGTGGCTTCAAAGCCGCCTCACTTTATGACAGATGGAGAAAAAACAGCACCCCTATCATTAGACCAATTAACTATTGATGTAGGTGCTTCTTCTAGAGAAGAAGTCATGAGAGAGTACGCTATTCAAATAGGAGATCCCATTGCTCCAGAAGTCAGTTTCGAATATAATAAAGATTCTGGAATCATGTTTGGGAAGGCTTTTGATAATCGTCTAGGGTGTGCAGCCTTAATGATGACCATGGAAGCTTTAGCAAAATTGAGCAATTTAC
This sequence comes from Tissierellia bacterium, assembly GCA_007116605.1. GTDB lineage: Bacteria > Bacillota > Clostridia > Tissierellales > Dethiosulfatibacteraceae > 38-11. The sequence goes on along the minus strand of SKID01000352.1, from coordinate 1,289 downwards.
CTTTTGATGTCATCGGGGCTTTAGCCAGCCAAGAGGAAGTAGGTACAAGAGGAGCTCAAGTGACAGCTCAAGTCGTGAAGCCTGATGTGGCCATTGTCTTTGAAGGATCTCCAGCAGATGATCTTTATATGGATAAGGATAGTGCTCAATGTGTTCTTAATCGAGGAACACAAATACGGCATATGGATGCTAGCTATATTAGCCACCATAGATTAATTCAGTTCGCAAAAAAGGTTGCAAATGACCACCATATTCCGTATCAAAGTGCTGTTCGCAAAAGAGGGGGAACAAATGCAGGACGAATTCATATGGCTCACCAAGGTGTACCTGTATTAGTCTTAGGAGTCCCATCAAGGTATATTCATACCCATTATAATTTTGCGGCTATTAATGATCTAGAAGCAACAGTGGCTTTGGCAAAACAAGTGGCACTCCAACTCGATTTAACTTCCTTGGTCTATAATTATTAAAATTGAATAGAAAAACGACAAAGTTTATACAAAGGATGGTTTTAAGGATAAAGATGCTAAAATTAAATCACATCACTGGGGTGCTTAGATATCTAGATTTTAAAAACTTGTATCTAAGGACACGATCGTGGGTATCTCATCTAGATAGGGATAAGCCTCATAGCACGGTTCATTATGGCACGAAAAAAAGAATGCTGAAATCTAAGATGCTCATTTTATGCTTAACATTCATTTTTTTAATTGGATGTCAGTGGCAAATAGAATGGATAAATCCAGAAGATGCCCTTAAAGACTTATCAGATCTACTCGTGGTTCACTTTGTTGATGTAGGTCAAGGAGACGCAATTATTATCCAGCAAGGGGCAGATGTGATGCTAATTGATGGAGGAGATAATCGATATGGAGCTTATTTATTAGAGTATCTGTCGGATTTGAATGTAGAGCATATTCAATATGTCGTTGCAACACATCCCCACGCAGATCATATAGGCGGTTTAAGTGATATCATTACCCATCAACATGTGAAAAAGGTATTGATGCCTAAAGTACTTCATAACACTAAAACTTTTGAAGATTTATTAGAAGCCATAGATAAGAAAGGACTGAAAATCAATTCACCTAATCCTGGAGACCGTTTTCAACTAGGAAAAGCAGAATGGACGGTTCTTGCACCAAATAGTGATATTTATTCAAGCTTAAATGATTACTCCATTGTCATCAGATTGATATACGGAGAGGTGTCATTTCTGTTTACAGGAGATGCTGAGAGTATCTCAGAAGAAGAAATCTTGTCGGCTTTTGAAGTATCTAGTTTAAAAT
>SKID01000298.1 GCA_007116605.1 Tissierellia bacterium | reverse complement strand
GATCCCGCAAAATTACCTAATCCACCTATGACAACCACGATGAATGCGAGAATTTGATTACTCATTCCTGCTGTTGATACAACATTTCCTACTAAAGGCATATACAGAGCACCGCCTAAGGCCGCTAATGCAGCACCACTAGCAAAAACTAATGTAAAGTATCTCCTAATATTAATGCCTAATGCTTGTACATCTTCAGGACTTTGAAGTCCTGCTCGAATGACCATTCCTATTCTGGTTTTTGTTAATATGCGGTGAATGATGATTGCCACTAGTCCCCCAACAATAATTAAGAAAATATTGTAGTGAGAAATTCTTGCGCCCGCGATTGACCACACACCGTCTAAAAAAGGAGGTCTTAAAATTGGAAAGGGACTTGGACCCCAAATAAGGCGAACTAAGTCAGTAAACACAACTTGTAAGCCTAATGTAATTAATATCTGAGCCGGTGTATTGCCATAAACGCGACTTATAAACAATTTTTCAAATATAAGACCCATAACAAATACAAATCCAACCGCAATGATAATACTTAAAGCAAATATATATATTTCTTGAATAAGCGGCAATGCTTCACCTTGTGGAACCTGAACACCATAGATATTTAAGATACCGCCATATCCTCTTAGTTGAGTGGCATTTGGAAAAGCTCTTAAAACAACACGCAATCTAATTGTATAATATGAATATACATAAATATATCCACCCCAAAGAAAAAGTGTTCCATGGGCAAAATTGATAACTCCCATCATTCCAAGAATAATCGACAACCCCGCTGCCATTAAGAATATCAATGCCCCTTCTGCAAGACCACTAACTAACAATGTAATGATTGTTCCCATACTTTCCTCCTTGTATAAGTTATGCAGGCATTATATTCCTAAATGCTTCGCTTGTAACTCTTTATCCTTGATTAAATCTTTCACACTGCCGTTTTCAACGGTTTTACCTTCATTAATAATGTAGAAACGTTCACCTACTGCACAAGCTAACGCAAAATTTTGTTCGACTAAAAGAACTGTTGTCTCTTTCTTGATCTCGTTTAATGCTAAGGCAACTCTCTCTATAATGACAGGAGCTAGTCCTTTGCTAGGCTCATCAATTAATAAAATCTTGTTTTTATTAACTAAGGCACGCCCTATAGATAACATCTGACGTTGCCCTCCGCTAAGGGTTTTAGAGTTTCTTTTGTACGCCAACTTTAAATCTGGAAATAAATCTAACACATAATTCAGCCTTGCTTTAGAATCAGCATCTTCTTTCCACATGGCTAAACGAAGATTTTCTTCAACGGTTAGTAGGTCAAAAGTCCCATAATGCTCAGGAACATATCCAATTCCTAGTTTTTGAATTTCGTAAGGAGGCATTCCTACAAGATTTTTCCCATCTAACTCAAGGATGCCACTTCTAGTTTGCACCAGTCCCATGATAGTCCTTAGAAAAGTGGTTTTCCCAGCACCATTACGTCCTAAAATAACAACAGCTTCGCCGAATCCAACTTCTACATCAACTCCTTGAAGGATGGTGTATGGTCCAATATAGGATACTAAGTCTTGAGTTTTAAGCAGTGACTTCATCTAATACGCCTCCTCCTAAATAAGCTTTTAATACTTCTGGATCTTCTGAAACTGATTTAGGATCTCCATCTGCTATTACAGCACCATTGACTAGGATCACTAAACGATCTGATAGTATTTTTACCATATCCATTTTATGTTCAATTAGCACTACCGTTGTTCCCATTGTATGAGTTTCCCTTATAATATCTATCATTGCTGGCACTTCTTCAATAGCCATGCCCGCTGTGGGCTCATCTAATAAAAGCACTTCTGGATCAAGTGCTAATACCATGCCGAGTTCTAGTTTTCTTTGTTCACCATGGGTTAAGTCACATGCTAAGGTGTCTTTTTTCTTCTTTAACAATACACGCTCTAATATTTCTTCTGTTTTTAGATTTACCTCTTTATATTTCATATGATTGGTGAATATTTTATAACCAACTTTTTGATGAGACTGTGCTGCTAATCGAATATTCTCATAAGTTGTCAATGTAGGAAATACATTGGTTAATTGAAAAGACCTTCCCATACCAGCTTCCACTCTTTTGATAGGGGACAGATGTGTGACATCTGTCCCTTTAAAATAAATCTTCCCAGTGGTTGGTTTTAGAAGGCCGCTAACTAAATTAAAAAATGTGGTTTTGCCAGCACCATTAGGTCCGAGTATAGTCGTCAATTTGCCTTTTTCTATTTCTAAACTGACATCATGCACGGCTTTTAGTGCCCCAAAACTAATCCCTAAATTTTCTGTTTTTAATACAATTTCAGCCATAGCGACCCCTTCCATTCCATTGTTTTTTATGGATGTGTTACTTGTATTGGGTTGAAAATCTCTTCAATTGGTATCACTCTAATCAACTCCGGTACAATATGGTCTACACCGTCAACGCGAGTGTATTTAATTTCAAACAATGATTGCTGAGCTTGATGATCTTCCGCTCTAAAATAACGCATGCCTGTAGGTGAATCGAACTCCATGCCTCTCATCGTCTGAATTAATACTTCTGCATCTGTATTTCCACCTGTTTTTTCTAGGGCTGTTACTATTGCCATAGCTGCTGCCATACCACCTGATGTAAAAATATCTGGTGGCGCACCATCAAAACGGGCCTTATGTTGCTCAACTAACCATTCATTAACTGGATTTTGAGCGACTTGGTGATAATAAACAGTAAAACCTGTAGCACCTTCCATGTCAAACATGGTTCTCAAAGCAGCAATCTCAGGAGCACCGGTAGATACCGTTGTGGCTTCAAACAAACCCATCTCTTGCATTTGTCTCCATGGATTATTAGCGCCTGCCCAGATTACAAATGTATATTCTGGATTTGTGTTTAAAATTCTAGTGATATAGGGTGCAAAGTTTGTTGCATCTGCTGGTGCATATTCTTCAATTAATACTTCACCACCAGCTTCTTCAAGTGCCACTCTAAAAGGATCTGTATATGCACGACCAAAAGCAGTGTCAGGTGCAAATACAGCTACTTTTGAACCTGCCATAATTGCGGCCATTGCAGCAGCATCTTGAGCTGTGTTTCTACCTGTTCTAAAAACAAAACGGTTTGACAATTCACCTGTTAAAAAGTCTGCTGCTGCAGGTTCTATCATTAGTATAGTCTCATACTCTTCAGCTAAACCTAATATTGCAAATGCATCTGCAGAAGAAGTCGGTCCAACAAGAATGTCTACTTCATCTTCGTCTAGTAATTTGGTTGCTCTCTCTCTTGCAACTTCTGGTACAGTAGTGGTATCTTCCCAAATCACTTGTATTGGACGATTACCAATCATCATCGTACCATTTGTTGCATACTCTAATCCTAACTCAAATCCAGCTTTCATTTGATTACCATAATCCATCAATGCACCGCTTAAAGAAGTCAATCCACCAATAACGATTGGTTCACCAGGTTCTTCTACAGGGTCCTCAGCTGGATCATCTGCTGGATCATCTGCTGGTGGCTGTGGTGCTGGAGCGGGTTGATTACACGCCACGACACTTACAACCATTGTCATAGCAAGTAAAATAGCTAAAATCTTTTTAATTTTCATTTCTTCCTCCATCTTTTTTTACTTTTTATATTGTAAGCCTTATGGCTACAATTTATCAGAAAACCTTTTCCTTATCCCCATTGTATGATATTAGCAGCCCATGTATAACCTATGCCTGCAGCAACCATACAAACCACATCACCTGTCTTAATCTTTTCTTGTTCAATCCCTAATTTCAGAGACAAGATTTGATCTATTTGGCCAATATGGCCATAATCTTCTAAATAGATCGTATTATCATGAGATAATCCTAATTCCTCCAATATCTGATTATGGCCTGACCTTTTCATGTGTAGTATTGCAAGGTAGGTAATGTCTTTACGGGTAAGGTTTGACTTCTCTAAAGATCGATCAATACACTGATACCAATTAGCCATAGAAACCTCGTTGAGTCGGTCTTTCATTTTTTTTGCATCCATCAATCTTAATTTATTCCCAGTGTTGAAGTTGTCTTTTGTTAAGGGCTTCTCTGTCCCTCCAATTTCAACACCTGCTGTTCTAGCTAATGATCCATCACTAATAATATGGGCTCCTAGTAATAAGTTTTTGTCTAGTCCTTTTCTTAGGATTATGGCACCACCGCCAGTTCCCAAATTAAACATCATAGACATATGATTATCCGTGTAATCCACTAGATCTCCATTGCGATAACCACCAGCTATTAGAATCGTATGAATGTCTTCGTCTGCAAGCAACATATCTTTAGCAATCTTCATGGCAGATACTGTTGTACAACATCGATTAGCTACATCGATTCCCCAAGCATTCCAAGCACCTATTTTTTGCTGAATGTATAAAGCCGAGGTTGTTAATGGGTACTCTTTCCACTCTTCACCAATACATAAAATCACATCTATTTCCATAGGATCAAGCTGTGCGTTTTGGATAGCATCAAGTGCTGCTTTCGCTCCCATTTCTTGTGTCCCGTCGTCTTTTCCAGGAATATTTTTGGATTTAATGCCTAACTTGTCAATAACAGCATCAGGTGTCCATTGCCCTTGAGTCATTGCTGAAATTTCTTCGCCCGTAATTTTATTTTCGGGTAGATAAATACCTACACCGAGGATTCCTACCTTGGTCATGTGTTCCTCCTAAAGTCTCATGCCTCCATTAACGCTTAGATTATGTCCAGTAATATAAGAAGCGTCATCAGAAGCTAGGAATAATGCTGCTTTTGCAATGTCTTCTGGCTGACCCAGTCGATTTAACATTGTTTGTTTTGCAAACTTATCAAGTAAGTCTTGTGGTACTGTCTTTAAAATATCTGTCATTGTGTATCCAGGTGATATTGTGTTAACTCTTACTTGAGCACCCTTCATCGCGAACTCTTTTGCCCATGTTTTGCTTAAACCGTAAAGACCCGCTTTTGTAGCTGCGTAATTTGCTTGACCAATATTGCCATACTCTCCAACAATTGAAGAAATATTGATGATTGAACCACTTCCTGCTTCTTGCATCATTGGTCCAATAAGTCTAGTCACATTGAATACACCTTTTAAATTAACGTCCAATACGAGATTCCACATATCATCTGTCATTTTTCTAGTCAATGCATCTCTTGTAATCCCAGCATTATTCACTAATACATCAACACGACCATACTTTTCTTTTACATACTCAGCAAATTTTTCGCATGCCGGAACATCAGTTACATTTAATTGATAATGTTCCACATTTTCCTTCTCGTAAGCGGCTTCTCCCATGTCTACAGCAACAACTTTTGCACCTTCATCTGCAAATAGCTCTGCCATCGCTTGCCCAAGTCCTCTTGCGCCACCTGTTACAACTGCAATTTTGTCTTTTAATCTCATAAAAACCTCCTCTTTCTTTGATTCATATATTTGCCTCTGTTAAAAATTTAACATGAGACCTGAATCACCTTTCATATACATGATAATAGAAAACCTTTTCCTTGTCAATAAATTTCTCTCTATTATCCAACCATTTTTAAATACTATAAATATCCTACAAGTACTCATTTTATAATGAAAATACTTGTTGGTTTTGGTCATTTGAGATGATCCTGATCTGAAAAAGGGTCTTTTCTATTAATTGTCTATGGAGAATGATTCTCCATATAGACTATGAAATTTTGTGTCAGAGTATCGTGTTTATGAGATATGATACACCTTTCATGTTTATATATTACCTGAAAACCTTTTCCTTGTCAATAAGTTTTTTTGATTTAATATTTTTTTAAATAAAGTT
>SKID01000157.1 GCA_007116605.1 Tissierellia bacterium | reverse complement strand
TGTAGAGTCCCTGGATAAGGGTCTCTAAGGCTCAGCTGCCGTCTTAACGACATCTGAACCCAAGAGTCCTGTTGACGATTCGCCCATGATGTGGTTATTTGCTTCTTTTCGCTTTAGTTAAAAAGGATAAAACATTCTTCTTAGATTCGCCTGATTGTTCATTTTGCCTCAGTGAATAAAAGGATTAAATATGTGTCTCCGATGACTCACAGTGCAAGATTCCCACTTTACAAAGTGGGGAGAATAGCCCTGTAGAGTCCCTGGATAACGGTCTCTAAGGTCAGCTGCCGTTTACACGACATCTGAGCTAAGAGTCCTGTTGACGATTCGCGCATTACGTGACTCTTTGCTTTGACTTCAGCTTATTAAAGGATAAAACACGTATCAGAGTCGCGCATTATGTGGTTATTTGCTACATTTAAATAATAAAAAAGCAAATGACCTAAATACTAAGCAGCGAGGATACGGTTTTATCCTCTGCAAAGGGTCTAAGTACTAAGCAAGGAGGATGCAGTTGTATCCCCAGCAAATGACCAAATACTAAATATCGAGGATACGATTTTATCCTCGATACAAAGCAACATAAAATTTGATTATTTACTGCCTTCTTAAAGCTTCAACTGGCGGTAAACTTGATGCAGTATAAGCAGGGTATACACCAAATAATAATCCTGATATTAACGCAACCACTGTTGAAATCTTAACTGCTTCTAAACTAATCACAGCTGCAAATCCATATCCTTTGAAGACATTAATTAGCCATATTCCAGCAAAAATCCCAATTATACAGCCGATGATGCTAACATAAAGTGCTTCTAATAGAAACTGAAAAAGTAAATCTGTTTTTTTAGCTCCTAGTGCTCTTCTAACGCCAATTTCTCCCGTACGTTCACTAACTGCAACTAACATAATATTCATAATTCCTAAACCACCCACTAATAATGAAACCGCCGCAATGCCTCCTAATAATAAGGTCATAATACGATTAGCATCACTGGCTTCTTGGACTAACTGGTTTAAACTAGTAATGGTTATAATATCCTCACCTCTTGAAAACACTGAGTCATTAGGCTGATCTGTTGGTGGTTCAGGTCTATCAATAGGCATGTCGCCAGGCATCCCCATTTCAGGATTTTTCTCATCATTGCCATTTCCAATGTTGAGTCCTCCCTTTAACTTGGCATTGTATATTCTTCCTAATTGGATCATCGCCAACGAAACATCTTGCTCCGTCTCTGATTTCGCCCAAATCTCATTCACTGTTCTCACATTGTTGATTTTCATAGAAGTCGTATAGGGAATGACAATTTTATTGTCTATATTATCTGCTTGACCATCACCCTTCTGCTCTAGCACACCAATAATCGTGAAACTGAGGTTGTCTATGGTCATGGTATAGCCTACTGGACTACGACCATTTAATAGAGATACCGCCACATTGTATCCAACAACACACACCGGTGCTCTCGTGTCAACATGTAATGGTGTAAAAAAGTTTCCCGCAATAAGATTATGGTCTTTTATCATTGGAAATTGACTATTGACTCCTAAAATTTCCACATCTCCACGGGTTCTTCGCCAGCGAACATATTCTTTTGACTCTATCACTGGCGTAGCATGCTGAAGTGTATTGACACGGTCAAGCAACTCTAAGTACTCATCACTTTCGAAGTTGTATACACCACTTTTAGACTGCATGACAATGACATTTTGTCCTAAACTTTCGAATTGTTCTACTACGGCAATTCTAGCTCCTTCCCCTATTCCCATCAAACTAACCACTGAGGCCACGCCAATGGTAATTCCTAAAACTGTCAAGGATGTCCTCAATAAATTAGAAACGAGTCCGGAAGAAGCCATTTTTGCATTAAAAAACATTTTGATTAAAAACGACTTGATTCCTTTATTTGTTTTCATTACTTCACATCCTATTTAGTTATTAGGCAATAGTCTATCGTTGCCTTGTATATGTTGACTTGGTAATAAATCAGAAGTACTTCCTGTCACCACTAAGTCTCCTTCCGCTACTCCTTCTAATACTTCAGCATATCGATAATTGATTAATCCTGTTTGGATCGTTACCGTTTCTACACGATTATCTTCTTTAAGTATTTCTACCTTAGATACACCATTTTGCTCAAATACAGCTTCAATTGGTACTAATACAGTATCTAATGATTCACCTGCATCTATAAAGCATTGGGCTAGCATACCTGGACGTAAAGCACCACTCCCGCTCACACTAATCTCTACTGAGTACTTAATCACACCACTAGAGTCTTGACCTGATTGAGAAACTCTTGATACTTTACCCTCGAAAACTTCTCCTGGCAATGCATCAACTGTTACAACCACTGGTGCATCTTGACGGATGTAAACCACATCTATATCATCCACTTGCGTCCAAACTCTCATGTTATTTGTGTTAAAAATATCTCCTACCCATTCACCGGGAGAAATCACTTCGCCTACAGAACGCCAAAATCCTGCTACCACACCATCCATGGGCGCTGTTATCAATAGGTTGTTTCTCATTTCATCTGCTTTTCCAATGGTTCTTTCTATACGCTGAATTTCATCTAAACGATTTTGAATCATTAAACGCACTTCAGCTCCTGCTAATCTTACAATTGCTTGATCTTTTGATACATAATCTCTTTGATTGACAAGGACTTCTGTAACAATCAGCTCTTCTGTTGAAATAGCATTTTTGAAGATTCTTTTTTCATCTACATAGCTCGTCACACGACCTTTATCGACTAATGTTCTTTCAATAGCATCCGAAGTGTCAGAAATTGGAATATTAATTAATGCTCCCATATTAGGTTGAACCAAACCAGGGTTTTTTGCCCTAATAACACCCCAATGTACAAAACCTACGCCAAACTCTTGTCCATCTTTTGGATTGTCTGGCACGGCATTTGGATTTAAAGACTCAATATAACCTTCATATAGGCCTTCGAATCTATCGAATTTAAGTAATACTCTTTGCCCTACATAAAGGGCTTCGTAATCACTCGCTCTTGCTTTAAACTCCATTTTCACTTCTGAATCATCAATAATATTTGCAATGACACTGCCTAGCTCTTCCCCTTCTCTTGCATGAAGTTCTGTAACACGACCATCAATAGGTGAAGTAATCACAATGCCATCATAGGGATTAACACTGCCAATATCTCTAACTGAGATTCCTAATAACTGTGCCAGCTGATCTTTTCTTGATTCTAAAGTGCCTCTTAGCTCAGTAATTCGATTTTCTAAATCATTTGATGTTAATCGAATGACAGGGTCTCCTGCTGTTAAGGAGTCTCCTTCTTCTGCTATAAATTCAGCAATCACATAAGAAATGCCATAAAAATCCGGGTCTGTCACTTGCGGCACACGGATTCCCCCACCGTATGATGCATTTAACTGGCCAGAGGTATTGACGCCTACATTGATATCTCCTCTAAATGCAGGAGATGTGCTGTAATTTATCTGTGTTTCTTCTTCATCTACACTTGGCATTAGCTGAGTAATAGCGTAGTATCCGCCTCCAACCACTAATGCAATAATAACTATAATAGGTATTACTTTTTTTATCATGATTTCCCTCCAAGTTTATTTAACATCAATTTTATTAATTTCTCCATCTATCAGCCGAATTATACGTTGTCCATAATCTGCGATAGATTCTTCATGGGTCACTTGCACAATGGTCATTTTAAATTCTTCATTTAACTGGGTAAATAGTTCCATAATCGTATTGCCTGTTGATGAATCTAAAGCGCCTGTTGGCTCATCTGCTAGTACCACAGAAGGGTTTCCCACAATAGCTCGTGCTATAGCCACACGTTGTTGTTGCCCACCTGATAATTGGGTGGGTAAATGTTTCATCCTGTCTTTAAGGCCTACTTTTTCTAAAGCTTCTTCTGCCAGTTGTTTTCTTTGTTTTCCTCTCATTCCTCGATAAATTAATGGTATCTCCACATTTTTTAAAGCATTTAATTCCCCAAGTAAATTAAAACTTTGAAAAACGAATCCAAGGAATTGATTTCGAATTTCTGATAATTGATTGTCACTCAATTTTTCTACACTTGTTCCATCTAGGATGTATTGACCTGCAGAACTTCTATCAAGGCAACCAATCACATTTAAAAGTGTTGATTTCCCAGATCCAGACGGTCCCATGATGGATACAAATTCTCCGTTTTTAATTTCTAAGTTTATATTCTTAAGAGCATCTAGTCTAATTTGACCGATTTTATACTCCTTGCAAATACCTTGCATTTCTATAACATTCAAATGAACACCTCCTACTAACACTCATATAGACGATAATAGTTTAAAAAAGTTCCTGATTCAAGGGAAACTTTCTTAAGTGACGTTTCACTTATTGTCATTCCCCTTGTCATAGGCAAAAGCAGTATATGCATTTGTATCTCATTTCACTTAGCCCACTTCTTAATTAGGACATTAAAATAGAGCGCATGATGCGCTCTAAGAATCACATGTTTTTAGATTTGTCATGTTATTTCAAACAAATCTGAGTACTAAGCCTATCACTTTTAAAACGGGTTGAAGTACTTTAAAGCACCTAAACAGATAATTAGGTTGCTTCTTTACTTTAGAATATCTACCTCTATGCCATCAATCCAAACGCTACCTTCTTGATTAAAGTCAATGTATAGCTGTATGCGATCTTGTTTACCTAAAGTCACTGGTGTCAATTGAAGTGTCCATAAATTTTGGACAAGGTTAATTTTTTTACTAGAGTACGAAACGATCTGATTACCTTCTACCACTTCAATAATCAACGATACTTCTAAGTTTGGCTGATCTGTAGTCATTCTTACCGAAATGCCTACTTGACGGTTTTTCAAATAAGAGAGCTCTCTTTGATTAAGATCAATCACGCCAAAAAGTGTTTTGGAATTGTTAATACCATCCTGAGATACTCGCAAAGAAGCAAATCCATCATAAAATCTTGAAAAATCAAGTTCTGCTACTGAATCACCATTTACCAGGGCTAAGAGTTCTTCATTATAGAAAGCATATAGGTTCTCTTGCACATCGTTATCAATGTTATCATTTCCATTATCACCAGAGGTTTCTGTATCCTCTCCATTTGAATCTTCTCCTCCATTTTGACCATTATCTTGATGATCATCAATTGGTGAAGGAGCTTGGATGTCTGGATCCGCCTCTTGTCTACTACAACGAGTTATTGTCATGATTAAAATAGGAATAATAATAATCAGTAAAATCGCTATCCATTTAATGATATTATTCCTGTTATCACTTGCTTCTTTATCGTCATGGTAATCATCTTCTATATACTTTGATTGTATTTCTTCAAATTCTTCCTGAGTACCCTCATCTGGATCACCACTTTTTTGAGGTGGCTCTGTGGTATCACCCACAACGACTAACCCATAGGTAGACGAGGATTTTAAGCCATGCAAAACTTGTTCCATGTCTCTATATTGATTTGAATAACACCGAACCACAATGCGCATAATATCAGGGGGAAGTTTCTCTGAGATATTAAAGTCACTAATAAATTCACCGGTATATATGTAATGGATATAATTGCCCGCCATTTTTATCAGGACACTTTCACTAATATCATATCCTTGGCTAAACATCATTAAATTTTTTAAATAAATTTCACCATTTTTGACTAAAATATTTTCATTTTGAACCATGGCTTCCTGAAGCAAATCAGAGTACCCTTCAACCATGATAAATTGCCTGATTAGACTTTCGCTTAAGTCTAATTGTGCTCTCATGGTCAACTGATTTTGCTTAATATAGTCTTCTAAAGTCGTTTCTTCAGTCAC
>SKID01000098.1 GCA_007116605.1 Tissierellia bacterium | reverse complement strand
TTACCACCAATTTTGGAGACAGCTTCAATAGGAACTATTAAAGCATTTTCTTCTTCCGAAACTAAAATCTGAACATCCACATTCATACCTGACATAAAACCTTCATGTTCTAAAACATCAATGGTCACTTCAAATGTGGTTACGCCTCCTTGGTTGTTACCTAATAAGGCAATTTTACTCACCTCTCCTTGAAACTCTTGGTTTTCAAAAACATCCGATAGTATCGTAGCTAATTGACCTAGTGAAATAGATTTTATATCCAACTCATCCACTGGTATTTTAACTTCCATTTTTTCTAAGTCAGCAATTCTAAAAAGAGGTGTTCCTCTGTCTACAAAAGTATTGTCTGTTGTTAAAACATCCAATAAGGTTCCTGACATAGATGCTTGGACAAAAGCTTGTTCCTGTTTTAATTGATCTAACTCCAATCTTCTTTGCTCAACAACAATTTCTTGTTGGTTAATGTTTAGGGTCAATTCTTGATTATCTAACCTAATAATCTGAACACCTTTTTCAATCTTTTGGTTAGATACAACATTAACTTCTTTTACAGTACCACCATAAGGTGCCATTATAACCGTATTTTGATTCGGGATGACTTCACCAATAAATGGCGATATATAGGTATTTTCCTCATTTAGGACAGTTAGTCTAGCCTGAATGCCTGGCGATAGGGCTCCTGGGTACGAAACTACTCCTTTCACTAAGAACCCTAATGAACCTGATCCAAATGGAACGGGTTCATTACTCAAATCTGTAACAAGCCCTTCAAGGGTCAATATATGATCGGGAAGGAACACTTCTAGGGCATCACCTATTTGGATATATTCAATCTGGTCTTTGGTAAAATAGGATTGAAATCTTATGGTATCTATCTCTTTAATTTCTCCAATTTTTTGATTAAAGGACACTGTATCTCCCACTTCAATGTCTAACTTAATCAAACCGTCTGAAGTTGCGAGGACTCTTAATTGTTCATTGGTGTTTCTTAAATCATTCAGTGTGGCTAAAGACCTTCTATACGCTAAATCTGCATTTTTGAGTTGGATACGATCTAGTTCTTCATCGTTATCAAGTGTAAAAGAAGCTAATATTTGGTCTTTTTGTACTTTTTCGCCTGTTTTCACATATATCTCAGAAATTTTGCCAAATCGATCGGATATGACCATTCTAAGATCTTTAGGTTGAATATTTCCACTGCCTGTAATCGTTTTTTCAATCATACTCCGTTCTACAATATATTCTTGTTCAATAGGCCCTTGTTGCGTTGATATTCTATCTCTAAAGGCATTCACTCGGTTCATAACGACGAAACTGAGCGTCGCAATGATGATGACTGCAATCATCCATTTAGTCATTTTCTGCTTACTTTTTATTAATTTCATAGTCGCCTCCAAAGTTTACATAGTCTCATTATAGGGACATTGCCTTAATTCATTCTTAACCAAAAAAACCTCTCAATAAGAGAGGCTTAATCATCACTATGGTAAATCACTGAGAGATCTTGTGATTTTGAAATATTTCTGAAAACTGATTAGCCATATTTAAAAATGGCTCTAAAATTTCTTTAGGTAGCTCTGTGTATCGATCAATTGATTCAAAACGTTTCTCTTCATCAATTTGACCAATAATGCTTATATTCATCATTTCTTCAATTTCTTTTCCACTCAATAATTGACCTTTTTGGTAAAGGGTTTTATGATAACGGCTTAAAACAAAATACGTGTTTTCTAAAGCTTCTTTGCCAATTTTTTGTGTAGCGATGTTAATTTTTTTAAGATCTTCTATTTTACTTTCAATCATCATAATGAGATAGTTAATACTTGTATAATCATAATAATAATCTGTTGAACATAATTCAATGCCATCAATGATTATAAAATCATATTTTTGAGCTGGCAAAATGGATAACTTTTCTATAAGCTCTGCTCGATTGTATATCTTTGTGCGCATTCTAGGGGCTGGAATAAAATCGACTACAACCTCTCCAATTCGTACCTCCATGATGGCAGAGTCCATTTGGCATGTGCCAAGCATCATATCTCCCACATCATAGACTATTTGTTCTTCTACCCCTAAATAAGAAGCGATTGTTTTTTTAGAAGTTGTTACATCAATGAGTAACACTTTGCTCTCTCGGCTTAAAACATTCGCTAAAGTAATGGCCATTAAAGTTTTACCTTGGTTTTTATCACAAGACATCATTAAAACTAGTTGGTTCATTTAAATCACTCCTCATCTTCTATCTCAGGTTCTAATCCTAAATACTCAGCTATCACATCTCTTACCAAAGGAGCTGGAAATCGTCCTGAGCCACCTTGGAAAAATACGGCAGCAACAGCAATCTGTGGATTATCTGCAGGTGCAAATGCTATATACCAAGCAAAATCATCATAAGGTTGACCCGTTTCAGGATTGAGTCCATCTCTTTCTGCTGTCCCAGTTTTAGAAGCCACCTGAATTGGTAAATTATTATATACACGACTATCTTTGGATACCATGACCATTCCTTTTGTTACTTCATCTAAATAACGATCATTTGTTAATTGAACTTTAATTGCCTGTCTTAAAGGGCGATGGACCACTCTTCGATTGTCATAAGTTCTACCTTCTAATATAACACTGACATTTCTAAGATAGCCACCATTAGCAACTGTAGCAGTAAAATTAGCCATTTGAAGAGGGGTGTATGCATTGTCTCCCTGACCTATACTAATATTCAAATTATCACCATCATTCCATACAGCTTGGTTTAAAAAGCTATACTTTACCATATCCACAAACGGAATATCATGACTATCTAACTTATCCGGGTTTAAATCCATTTGACGTAATCTAGTATAGACTTCTCCTCTTGATAACGGTTCTGTTCCAGACACCCAACTGACTATTTCATTGACTAATTGCTCTTTTTCATCATCATTAAAATTAAATCCAGGCAGATAAAAATGTTCTATATTTTCATTTAAATATCTTCTGAGAAAAAATTTTATTGAATTAATTTTTGTGTCTGGATTTGGCATTCCTCCTGAAGCTTCGTTAGGAATTCGTATCTCTATACCTGTTTTGTCATTGAGTCCAAACTGCCTAGCCATATCTAAAATATCTTCAAGCTCTAGCTTAATTGAAGTTCTCTCTCCTGTGACACGATTTTCACCGAGCACTAGAGAATAAAAGTAAAAATTACAAGAATCTCGAATGGCTTCATACATGTTTTCATAACCATGCCTTGATCGAAACATATTCCATATCCAACAACCAAATGATTGATTGCCAATCTCCATAACTCCTGAACAATAAATTCTTTCATTGGGAGAAATGCCTTTTTCCAAAGCTGCGATAGAGGTTAATATCTTAAAAGTAGAGCCTGGTTGTATTGCCGTTAACATGGATATATTATACAAGGGTCTTGGTGCTAAAAAATCTCTAGATTCATTCATAAGGCTAATCCAGTCTTCCTGTGATATGCCTGTTGTAAACAAATTCGGATCGTAAGAAGGATGGTTAACCATAGTAATTAATTCACCTGTAGTCACATCAATGGCTACCAAAGCACCTGAATAAGCATTCGGGTAAACTCGATCAAAATTGTAGTCTCCCCATTTACTTTCGTAAACACCGCCCACTCTCACCTGTTCTAGAGCATGTGCCATCATTTGTTCTGCCTTTCGTTGCAACTCAATATCTATCGTTAAATATAAGTTGTTTCCTGGTTCAGGATCTAAAGCTTGAGAAGTTCCTATTCGTCTTCCTTGAGCATCAACTTTTAATGTTTCTCGTCCTTTGATACCACTCAGAAACAACTCGAAGCTTTCCTCGACGCCTGTTTTCCCAATCAAATCATCCTGAGAATAACCATTGTTACGAATATATTCATTGATTTCGAAATCTTGAGATATCTTCCCTAAATACCCTAAAATATGCGCTGCTGATTCACCATATGGATAAACTCTCAAAGGTTGAACAACAACCTCTACCCCTTTTAACTTATCACTATTTTCAGCAATTAATGCTACTGTTTTTTCAGAAACGCCATAACTCATTTCAATAGGGTGAAAAGCTAAGTACCCCTGTTTAATATATCTTTCTTTTACTACAAAATATTTTCGCGCTATATAATCACTGCTCTCTTCTAGACCTTCTCGGATTTTTAAATCATTAAATATCATCTGAGCTGTGAACGAATCATCAAAATCCACCCCCAAGTTACTTCTTATCCAATTATTTTTCCGAATAATAGCAGAATATTCCCAAGCAGATACTGATATTTGTGGATTGATGTGACTCAGTAATCGACCTTGAGCAAAAAACTTTATATCGTCTCTTTCAATTATTTTAAAGTCTAAATCATAACGATTAGCGATTTCAATCATTACAAAGTAAGCCGATAAATCACTTGGCATATCATGATCTCTTAGAAATTCTTCAGCTTTGACACTATCTGTGTAGTTAAAATAAACCCGTCGGATGTTTTCATCTAATATATAACTGACAGGAAAATCAGGAAATTTTTCTTGTACTGCTTCTAATAAAAACTTTCCTGGCTTAACATCTGCTCCATCTGAAGTGAAAACCATTCTATAAAAATCATCTGACAAATAATGTCTAACTAAAACCATAAAGTCATGTTTCGCACTAGTCTGTTCATTTATTTCATCAAATCTATCGATTAAATCTAGTTTAATACGATTATAATCATTGTCATATGTAAATGAAAAAGGTGTCAATTGAATCGTGTTTTCAGTGTCTATTTTTTGAACAACTTTATAAATATGGTATCTTAATTCTGAATTTGATAACCATTTTTTCACTAAATAAGTGTTCTCATAAATCAGCTCTTCTAAGACTTCGTAAGGTTCTAATGAATCGTCTGTTATTGTGAATTGACCATTTTCATACTCAACACCTGTGGAGATTTCCTGATTAATGATAAATAACAATCTTTCCCTCACACTCATGCCCGATTGATGGGTGTCTTGCATTTTGAGAATATCTCCAACTAATTGGTTGTCAATAATCAAGGCTTCCACATATTCTTCTATAAAGAAATACATCTCTTGAGCCTCTTCTGAAGTAAAACTTAAGTGATTTAAGATAATTGGAAACTCATCAATCACACGTTCATTATTTCTGTCTAAAATATCCGCTAACATAAATATGGTTTCTTTAAGCTCATGCCGTTGTATTTCGTCTTTTCGTATTTGAACAGTAAAACTTGGAATGTTTCCAGCTAAAAGCACGCCATTTCTATCGTAAATATTCCCTCTAGGCGCTTTTATCGGGATATCTCTTATCAGCTTAATATCAGTTTCTCTTCTATAATCCTCGCCTTCAACAATGGTCAGTACTGCTAACCGAAATATTAACACGCCAAGCATAAATGCAATTATGATAAAAAAACTATTGAAACGATCTTTTAGAAAATTCATTGAATCGACCTACTCTATATTTGTTTTGTGTAATGATTGAGGAGATTTAATAATTGCATCATTACAATAATTATAATGCTATTGATAATGACTTCAACAATAATGTATTGAGTTTGATAAACTAATATCTGGGCTGGTATTCTTAAGAAATAATGAATTAAATAGTATCCTCCATGAAAAAAAAGTGTAGCTCCTAGGGTAAATATCCAATTTGTTAAAAAATCCATACGATAAATATCTTTGGAAAAACTACCACAGATATAACCAATAACCATTAAAAGAAGCACATGTATGCCCATAAAAGAGCTATAGAAGACATCCATCATAATCCCTATACTAATGCCATAAAGACTACCAGCAACTTCATCTAGCTGTAATGATATCAAAACTAAAAAAACTAATACAAAATTAG
>SKID01000245.1 GCA_007116605.1 Tissierellia bacterium | reverse complement strand
GTTGATTCTTTTTCGATTTGAAATACAATTTCTATGGGTTTTAATGAACCACTTTCAATACGCAATGATGCCATACCTGCCTCTCCTATGGTTTGAAGATAAGTGCCTCCCATACCTCCTTTTAATGAAATCACTTCAGGTCCAATTATTTTTAATGGACCCATAGCTTTTAATTGGACGGGTTCTTGGTAATAGTTAAGCACTTGCCCGTGATCACCGATAGCTTTTATCCTTATACATGCCACATCATAAGTATCCTTTTCAGTTAAAGTGGTACGATCAACTTGGGCAATTATGGTAGCCTTTTCTACAGGCTTTTTTTCAATCATTTTTACGGTTTTGCCGTCTTTGATGGCTTCAAATCGATAAGTGGTCACTGTTTGTCCCCAATCCCCCACATACCTTGTAAATAAGTCTGCTAGCTGTTCAAATGTCATTTTGTACTTTAAAGAGAGTCCTATAAACAATCGTTTAGCTTTTAGCGGTAAATTATTGGGTCCAAATTTTGCTACAAGCATTAATAAAGCTTTGACTTGCTGGCTTTGTTTTTTTGAAAATCCTTCTTGCTGTTCTAATTGGTCACCGATTAAATCATCAATCAAAATAGGACCAAAGGGCATGGCTGGAAATGGGGTGTTTTCTTTTGTAAAACAAGCGATAAAGACATTGTTTTTAAAAAGTTTTATCTCATCCGCATTTGTAAAAGCATAAATATCTCCTCTTAAACTACCGGGGTGTTCTCCAATATCCATGCTAGAGCTTACTTCTAAGACAGGTTTATCCTCTACCTGTGAGCCATACACAGCGGCTGCCATTTTAGGATTTCTAAAGTAATCCATGACCCCATGGTAGCAGATGCGATCACCACTGCCAAAATCTTTATGGGTATTATAGTCAAACATACACCAACCATAAGCACCTAGAATATCTGCTTTTCCATATAAGTCATTCAGCACTCGTGCATGCCTTAAAGCATGTTCTAATCGGTGAGATTCTGAATCAAATGCTTTGGTAGGAAACATATGTCCATTGTATTCTGTAACTAAATAAGGGGCATTCATATTGCTAGTGACATTTTTCTTATGGTCTAAACCAGGTGTGGTACCATTATGTAAAAAGTCATTGTATGTATAAACATCTTCTAATAATTGGCTCTTTTTAATATAGCGCACACCACCTGTGGGTCTTGTCGGATCTAAGCTTCTTGCAATAGCATTCGTTTTTGTATAAAAATCTTCATGGTCAGGTGATTCATTTATGCGCACACCCCAAATGATAATAGAAGGATGGTTTCTATATTGCTGAACCATTTCTTCAACTTGTTCACAAGCAATATTTCTCCAGTCTTCATCTCCGATATGCTGCCATCCGGGTATTTCAGTGAAAACTAATAATCCCAGCTCATCACATCGGCGGATGAAATGTTTGGACTGTGGATAATGAGAGGTTCGCACTGAATTGAGTCCTAACTCAAACTTGAGGATATCAGCATCCAAAGCTTGAGGACCTTGTGGCATGGCGTATCCCACATAAGGGTAGCTTTGATGACGATTCAGTCCTCTGATCTTGATTTTTTTACCATTTAAGTAGAATCCATCTGTTTTAAAAACAGCTTCTCTAAAGCCAATGGTGGTTTGATAGTAATGAATGATCCGATCTTGTTGCAATAAAGATAAATGGATATCGTATAGATTTGGATGGTCTACTGACCATAAATCTACCTGGTCAACCAGAAGGGTTAAGGGTTGCTTTTCTTTTTCTAGTGGCATTTTAGCCAGGTATTTTTTTTCTTCACTACCCGCTTTCCCAATTTCAATCATCACACATAAGTCCTGACTGTAATCACTTAATGTAATATCTAAATGGAGTTTTTTTATTTTTGCTAAATTGTCACTGGTATATGCAAAAACATCTGTCAAATGATACTTGGGTTTAACTTCTATAAAAGCTTCTCTATAAAGGCCGCCATAGGTTAAATAGTCAATCACATGTCCAAAAGGTGGCATATTTAGAGACTCTCTTGTATCCAATTCTACAGTAATAATATTTGTTTGACCAAAGGTGATATGATCTTCTATATAGGTGCCGAATGCAGTATACCCTCCCTTATGCTCCATTATAAACTGTCCATTTATGTAAACCTTAGCGTGGTGAGCAGCACCATCAAATTGCAAATAGACTCTTTGACCTTTCCATTCTTCAGGTGCCATTATTTTCTTACGATAACCACACACCATTTGATATAACTTTTCATCAAAATAGTGAAAGGGTGTAATGGCTACAGTATGGGGTAAGCGAACTTGTTCTAATAAAGATTCTTGAAAGTCATCTTTGTGAATATCTTCATGGTAGTTTTTCATAAAATACCAGTGATTGTTTAGTGCATATTTCATGAGCTCCTCCTTATTTCCCATCCTAGGGTTTTTAGCCATGATACTAAGGCATGACGCCCTAAATCGTCTTGTTTAAATACACCTGCATGTTCTAAGCCTTTAACAAATTGTTGACCAATGCTATTGTTTACTAAATCTTGAATGTCTTTTTCTTCTTTTTTTCCTTGAATGTTTAAGCGAATGTCTTCTACAAGATGCTGATGTTTTTCAATGTGTTTTGCTTCTTCTTTTGTTAACGTTTTTCCTAAAATCGCCTTCATCATAGCCGCCTTTTCACGTTTTAACCGAGGGGGTAAAATGGCAAGACCCATCACTTCAATTAAGCCAATATTTTCTTTTTTAATATGATGAATGTTTCGATGGGGATGAAAAATACCTTCAGGAAATTCAGGGCTTTGTCTATTGTTTCTTAACACAATATCTAGTTCGTAGACTTCTTGATTTCGTCGACCAATAGGTGTGATGCCGTTATGTTGTGTCTTATCACTACCATGTCGTATCATTAAAGTTTCATTGTCGTAATCTGCCCATGCTACTCTAATTTCTTCAGCCACAGTTTCTAGTTCTTCACGATTTTTTGACCCAAGTCTTAGTACAGTTAATGGCCATTTTAACCAAGAAAGTTCCATGTCTTGATACTTTAAATGTGTAAAGCTTAACTGTGTCTTGGCTTTTTCAACAGGAAAAACATATCTTCCTGCTTGAAAATGGTCATGGCTTAAAATAGACCCTCCTACTATGGGTAAATCACAATTAGACCCAATGAAATAGTGTGGCATTTCATCTAAGAAATCAAATATTTTAGTAAAAGTTGTTTGGTCTATTTTCATAGGACGGTGTTTTTTAGTTAAAACAATACTGTGCTCTTGATAGTAGCCATAAGGTGAATATTGAAAATAAAAATCTTCTTGTCCTAGCTGCATGGGAATGAGTCTTAAGTTTTGGCGTCCCGGATGACCTATCCTACCATGATAGCCTTCGTTGTCAATACATAATAAGCATTGTGGGTAGTCAACAGTTGTTTTCACACTGTCTTCAACAATTTGCTGGATGTCTTTTTCTGGTTTTGACAGATTGATGGTTATTTCTATCTGACCATAATCTGTATCTACTGACCATTGTTCATTTAACGCCATTCTATCTTCTCGAATATAGTGGGTATCAATACTGAATTGATACAACCAATTGGTGGCTTGCTCAATGTTTTCTTTCTTGTATGTGTTAAATTGTTCAATGACTTCAGATGGCTTTTTAGTGAGGATGCCAAACAATTTAGATCTCCACAAATCTTTTTCTTCTTCTGAACGAGGATTCAATTTGTGATGATAAACTAGGCTATTTAATAGAGGTTGTATGACCTCTTCTATGGATAAAGGCTTGTTGTTTTCTCCCTTTATTGCTTGATAATCATCCCAACCTAATATGGATAATATTTGGTTTCTAATATAAATGGCATCTTCTGAATGAATGAGTTTTTTTTGAAGACCATATTGAAGCAGTTGATTCACCTGTCGATCTCTACTGATTAAAAATGTTGTTGCACCCTGATGAGAACCCACATGATAAATGTCTGGTTTTAGCTTTACCACCTGTTCATAGTCATGACTCACTTGCTTGGTAAATGATTCTAGATGATGTGCCTTCACTAAAGCAATCACACATCCACCAAATCCTGCACCTGTCATTCGTGCACCTAAAGCACCATGTTTTAAACAAGCTTCCACCAACACATCTAATGGTTCAATAGAAACTTCAAAATCATTTTTTAATGATAGGTGACTTTCCACCATGAGTTCCCCAAGTTTTTCCATATTGTGATGTTTTAACATTTTAGCTGCTAAATGAACTCGATGGTTTTCTGTAATGATGTGCTTGATTTTTTTGTACATCAAGGGTTCTTCTAAATACTGTTTTACTGTATCTAAATCTTCTAGAGATAACTGACCTACCTGTTGAATACCCTTCTCTCTAAGAATGTGTTCTGCTGATTTTACTTCTTTCATTCTTTGATTATACTGGGATTCAGACAATGAACGTTGAACCATAGAATTAATAATAACCACTCTATACTCATCATCAAAAAGAGGAATATGTTCATATGATAGGGTATCTGTATTTAAAATCATACAATGATTGTTCTTTGCTAAACCAATAATAAATTGATCCATAATCCCACAATTCACTCCGATATAGTCATTTTCCACTTTTTTTGATAGTTTGACTAAGTCAATTTGTGATTTGCCTAACTGATAAATCTCGTTCGCAAGGACTGCCATTGCCATTTCAATGGATGCTGATGAAGATAAGCCTGCTCCGTTAGGAATATTGCCATAAAAATACAAGTTAAGCCCTTTATGAAATAGGGTTCCTTCCCTTTCTAATGCTTTTAAAATCCCTTTTGGATAGTTTGCCCAATCATGTTGTGAGTCAAAATCTAATTGATTTAACTCAATTTCATAAACTCCTTGATCTTTGAAATTATGTGAATAAAAACATAGTTTTTTATCTGTTCTTCTGCCCGCTAATACATAGGTCCCTATGTCTAATGCATAAGGCATTACAAACCCACCTGTATAGTCAGTATGTTCACCTATTAGATTGACCCGTCCTGGCGCAAATACCCCATACTCAGGAATTTGGTTAAATAAAGTGTGAAACTCTTCCCGTAGCTGTAACACTAATTCATTCATATGTTTTTTCCTTTCTTTGTCCGATAACTTGAGTTAACCACTAACTCTTTTAATAAAAGTGGTAGGAATCACTATTTTTTTACTAATCGTTCGTCCCTGGATGCGATTGATTAACTCTAACACTGCCGTCTCTCCCATAAACTCTGTATATACTTTTACTGTTGTTAATGGTGGAGTCATAAACTTAGCATTGGGGATGTCGTTAAAACCAATGATACTCAAATCTTGGGGTACTTGAATGCCTAATTCGTCTAAACCTCTTAAGACACCAATGGCAATGGTGTCACTGGCCACAAAATAAGCTTTTGGCATAGGGTTTTTTGCTGCTTTTTTAATGATTTGATACCCACTTTCTGCAGTAAATGATCCCACATGTATATGCTCCTCATATAACATTCCTTTTGTTTGAAGATAGGTGCGCAGTGTTTTTTCTCTTAAATCTGCAATGGGCTTTCGATCATGTCCAATGCAGTCTAGTCCTCCGATATAGCCTATTTTCTCTATTTCTTTTTCTTCAGTCATATAATCTAAAACTTTTTTTGTGGCTTTTTCTATGTCAATAACCACAGCATCACATTGACTCTCTAATGGAGAAGAGTCTACAAACAAAATATTAGAACTGATCATTTGGAGTTTATCAATCTCTTCATTAGAAAATTTACCTACTGCAATAATGCCATCTACATCTTGGAACCGATGGTTAATTTCATGATATTGATCACGAAAGACTTTCACTAACTCTACATTTTGTGTTGTACACCCTTTCTCAATCCCTAGTCTGATAGATAGAT
>SKID01000354.1 GCA_007116605.1 Tissierellia bacterium | reverse complement strand
TTTAGCTTATGATGTGACAGAGGTGGAAGGTCTTGATAACTTACACCAACCAGAAGGGGCCATTAAAGACTTATTATTGGAGATCAGTAGAGTTTATGGTGTAGAAAAAACTTACCTATCCACTAATGGTAGTACAACAGCCTTGCATAGTGCCATATTGGGATTAACAAAGCCTAAGGATGAAATCATTATTAGCCGAAACTGTCATAAGGCAGTCTATAATGGGGTGCTTTTAGGAGACCTTAACCCTGTTTATCTGTATCCAGATGTTTTTCCAGATACACCTTTTATGACCTTAACCCATTTAAGTGCTTTAGAGAAACTTTTAATGACATCTTCGGCAAATTTAGTGGTTTTGACTTATCCATCTTATGAAGGGCTCTGCTTTCCAATTGACAAAGTCATCGATTTAATTCATGGATATGGTAAAAAAGTACTGATTGATGAAGCTCATGGAGCCCATTTGAAGTTTTCAAATCAATTTCCACTATCAGCAGAGGAAGCGGGAGCAGATTATATCGTTCAAAGCACACACAAGCAATTACCCACACTGACACAAACGGCATTGTTACATATCCAGTCAAAAGAAAGCACAGATCAGATTGGTGAGTTTTATTCAGCCCTTTTGACGACGAGTCCCTCTTACTTGATGATGGCTTCTGTGGAAGCGGGAGTGAAATGGATGGAAGAATGGGGCAATTATTATCTAAACAAAAATTTAGAAACTGTGGCAGAATTAAGGGATAAATATCCTTCAGTTCACCGTTTAATGTACAAGAATGAAGATTTTATAAACTTCCATGGAATAGAGTTAGATGGAAGTAAATTATTGTTCAACACTCAACACCTAGGGATCAGTGGCTATGAAGCAAAAGGCTGGCTAAGAGAAAAATGTGGTGTAGAGATGGAAATGGCAACAGAGGATTATATCACAGGGTTTATGACAGTCAATGATGATGAAAGAAGTTTAAACCATCTTTTTGGAGCAATGGATAAACTCATTGAACAAGGGAATGGTTTCAAGTCATTACAAAATGATGACCCTTTGATTTGGAAGAAACAACCAAAAAAGGTCATGAATATTAGAGAAGCTTTTTATCAGAGAAAAAGAAAGGTACTTCTTAAAGAAGCCACTGATTTAGTGGCTGCAGATTATTTAATACCCTATCCACCTGGTATACCCCTCTTATGCCCAGGTGAAAAAATTGAAGATGAATGGATCGATTGCATTCAAATGCTATCACAAAAGGGTGCTCACATTCTAGGGTTAGAAGAAGGAATGATTAGTATTGTAGACAGTTAAAAAGGAGTGTCAATGAAAAAAGGATTATTTATTGTATTAGAAGGACCGGATGGGGCAGGAAAGTCAACCGTCTCAAAAGGCATAGCAGCCTATTTAGAAAAGTTTGGACATGAGATTGTTTTCTCACGAGAACCGGGTGGTACTGCCATCAGTGAGAAAATAAGAGATATTATCCTAGATTGTGAACATTCTGAAATGGCAGATACAACAGAAGCATTACTTTATGCTGCCTCAAGAGCACAACATGTGGCAGAAAAGATTAAACCCCTTGTAGATTCAGGTAAAACCATCATTTGTGAAAGATTTTATCATTCTAGTCTGGTCTATCAAGGAATTGGTAGAGGCTTAGGTGTAGAGCCAGTAAGAGCCATTAATGCTTTTGCTATTCAACAGACCTATCCTGATTTAGTCATTTTTTTAGATATAGATCCAGAAAAAGCATTGATGCGTAAGTTAGAAAAAACACAAGGTGACCGACTAGAACTAGAATCTTTAGACTTTCACCAAAAAGTTTATGAAGGATACAAGCAAATCATCAGGCTTTCACCAGAAATTCAAGTAGTAGATGCTACAGGAGAGGAAAATACTGTCATAAGAAAGGTTTTAAAGATATTGGAAAAAGTGATATAATAAAATCATAGAGGAGTGTGGATTATGAAACTAGTCATAGCAGTCATACAAGATGAAGATGCTAATAAAGTATCAAACGTATTAAGAAATGAAAATTTTGGATTAACAAAACTAGCTTCTACAGGTGGTTTTTTAAGTTCAGGAAATACAACCTTATTAATTGGTGTAGAAGAAGAACGTGTACAGGAAGCCTTGGATATTATTAAAGAAAATTGCAAAACCAGAAAAAAAATAACAACAGACTCCATCCCAAGTGCCTATACAGCGGCCAGTGGCTATATTCCAAGAACCATTGAGGTTTTAGTAGGTGGTGCTACAGTCTTTGTTGTAGATGTGGATCAGTTCGAAAAAATGTGATGGCATTCCTATGCAATACGATGAAATACTAGGTCAATCAGAAATTAAAAATGCTTTAATTCAAGGGGTAGAAACCAAACGGTTTGCTCATGCTTATTTATTTGAAGGTCCAGAAGGTATCGGCAAGAAAAAAATGGCAAAAGTCTTTGCCCAAGCTTTATTGTGCAAATCAAAGGATGCAAGACCTTGTGACCATTGTAGCTCTTGTCGCAAAGCCAATACCGCCAACCATCCGGATATTTTGCAAATCGATTTAGAAGGATCCATAAAAAAAGAAGTGATGGATGAAATTGTCTTCAAAGTCCATACAAAGCCTTATGAGAGTCCAGTTAAAATTATCTGTATTTATCAAGCTCAAAACTTGACATTGCAGGGAGCCAATACATTTTTAAAAACATTAGAAGAACCACCGGCAAGTACGGTGATGATTTTAACAGTCACCAATAGAGACTTATTATTGCCCACCATCGTATCTCGTTGTCAAGTGTTGGCTTTTGAGAAGGATAAAGAAGACTTTATCATTGCAAAGCTAAAATCAGAGGGGGCCACAGATAGTCAAATCCAAATCATCCTGGGATACTCAAAGAATATAGCAGAAAGAGCCATGAGTATTTTTCGTGGAGAACTGCCAGTGATAGATTTACGACAAAAAATCATTGAGATGATGGATCATTTGATACAAAATGATTTATCAGCCCCTTATGCTTATGAGGTTTTTTTTGATGAAAATCAAAATCGGATTGGATTAGTAATTGAACTCATCATGATTTGGTTTAGAGATATCCTTTACACTCAAATAGGTGAAAGTGCTCAGTTAATCAATAAAGATCAACAAGCAATATTAAACAAACATACAAAAAAAATAAGTCGGAAAAAGTGTATGGATATTCAACAGTATCTTCAAAAATCTTATGAAGAAATGCTAACGAATGCGAATTATAAGGTAGCGATTGACCATTTGCTTTTCAAAATACAGGAGGTTAAAGTTGATTAATGTAGTGGGTATTCGGTTTAAAAAAGCCGGTAAAATATATTATTTTGATCCAGAGCAAAAGATGATAAATAAATATGATTATGTCATTGTTGAAACTGCTAGAGGGATTGAGTTTGGACAGGTTGTAGTAGGGCCTAAATTAGTAAAAGACGAAGAAATCATCCAACCATTAAAAAAGGTTTTGAGATTAGCAACAGAAGATGATATTGAAAAGAACAGGAAAAACAAAGAAGACGAGCAAAAAGCCTTTGCCTTATGTTTGGAACAGATTAACGAGCATGGTCTAGAAATGAAGTTGGTAGATGTAGAGTATACATTTGACAACAATAAAGTGATTTTTTACTTTACTGCAGATGGGCGTGTGGATTTCAGAGATTTAGTCAAGGATTTAGCTTCAGTGTTTAGAACACGTATTGAATTACGTCAAATTGGTGTAAGGGATGAAGCGAAAATGCTAGGTGGATTAGGTCCATGTGGTAGACCCTTATGTTGTTCCACTTTTCTAGGTGATTTTGCACCTGTTTCAATTAAAATGGCAAAAGAGCAAAATCTATCTTTAAATCCAACAAAGATCTCAGGCATTTGTTCAAGGCTCATGTGTTGTCTCAACTATGAAAAAGACATGTATGCTGAGAACTTAGATCGCTTGCCTAATATTGGTGAAAAAGTGGTCACACCCAATGGTGTGGGTGAGGTCATTCATGTAAACCCTTTAATTTGCAAGTTAAAAGTAAGAGTTAAGAAAAAGAATGAAGATATCGATGAAATTGAAGAGTTCGACGAGTCGGAAATCAAAAAACATCGTTAAACAATTAAAAGAAAAAAGCTTTTAAATGATTGACTAAAATGGTAAAATATTGTAGAGTTGATTTAGCTTAATAAGGAGGTGTCAATAATGGCTTATATCATTAATGATTCTTGTATCAGTTGCGGAGCTTGCGAAGCAGAATGTCCAGTGGGTTGCATTAGCGCAGGGGACGATATTTATGTAATCGATGAAGCAGCTTGTATTGATTGCGGAGCATGCGCAAGTGTATGTCCTGTTGATGCACCAGTTCAAGAATAATAGTAAAGAAAAAAGTTCTCTGAGGAAGAGAACTTTTTTTATACCCTTCAGACTAAAAAGCAACAACAATGCCACCATCATCTGCATAAACAGTACTAATACCTCTTGCTTCGAAAATAATCACATCTTTAAAAGGATACTGTTTTAATATTTCTGCTTTCAATTTTTCAGCTTTTTCCTTGGCATTCACATGAGTGATGCCTAAAACGGTGTTTTCATAATTTGAAGCCTGTTCACCAATGAGTTGAACCAGCCTTGAAAAAGCTTTTTTCTTTCCACGAACTTTATCAAGCACTTGGATTTCGCCTTCGTCTGATGCTCCCATGATAGGTGATATATGTAAAAACGTGGCTACAGATGCTTTGACTTTACTGAGACGTCCAGCTTTAGCTAAGTGTTCATAAGAATCGAGAATAAACATGGTTTTGAGTTTATCAATATATTGGTTAGTCAAATCGACGATCTCTTCTTTAGGATAATTTTGATCAATGAGCTCTTTGATTTTAAGACTAATCATGGATTGAGCAACAGAGGCAGACTTAGAATCGAAAACATGAACAAAATGATTAGGCAACTGCTCTTTCATTAATTTGCAAGCAGTTAGAGCGCTTTGATAGGAGCCACTTAACTTGTCAGATAAAGTGACAACAAAGCTATTTTTGTATTTCTTGAACACCTCAAAGTATTCTCCTGGAGATGGACAAGCGGTCTTTAGTGAATGTTTGCTTTTTTTGATTTTATCCAATAAGACATGGGTGTCTAGGTTGTCGTCGATTACTTCAACATCATCAATCAGTATGGTAAGTGGCACGGTCTCAAAAAAATCTGTGTGCATAGGGTTAATGTCAGTACAACTATCTACAATAATTTTTGCTTCCATTAGAACATCCTTTCTTAAATATTGATTGTGTATAGTATAACAGATATTTTAAAAAAATAAATGGCTAAATTTAATTGTCTTTATATCACAAACAGACTTATTGGTTTTAGAGAAGGTTTGAAGCACCATAGAACATTAGCAATGGGTGAGGTCCCGCTGATGCCATAAACTGTGAGTCAAACAACATATTTTTCTTAATTTTGTCGTCTTTATATTGACACTTTAACCAATTTTTGATAGGTTATATTAATTAAAACAAAAACCATGTGCGAGAACATAGATGAAAGGAGAATTAAATGGATAAATTTTTAACAAAGGCATATACTTTTGATGATGTGCTTCTAGTCCCTGCTAAATCAGAAATTCTGCCTAAAGACGTAGATGTCTCTACCTATCTTACCAAAAAAATCAAGTTAAACATCCCTTTAATGTCAGCCAGTATGGACACAGTGACTGAGGCAAAAATGGCTATTGCCATGGCTAGAGAAGGTGGCATCGGTATCATACATAAAAACATGACCATCCAACAGCAAGCTATGGAAGTGGATAAAGTCAAAAGATCTGAGCATGGCGTCATTACAGATCCTTTTTATTTGTCCCAAGATCACCTTGTAGAAGATGCTTTAGAACTCATGAGTCGCTATCGCATTTCAGGAGTGCCTATTGTAGATGA
>SKID01000237.1 GCA_007116605.1 Tissierellia bacterium | reverse complement strand
TTGGGTTCCTTTTGCTGGGGTGCATGCAGGAAAATTGAAAGGTTATACAGCTGAAGAGGTGCTTACAGACGGAGACAAGCTTTTTGAATCTTTAATGGAGGTTTATAGACTGTATTCACCGGATGGTATGACAACCTTGTTTGATTTACAAGTGGAAGCAGAAATATTAGGTTGTGATTTATTATGGGCTCAGGACAATCCTCCTTCAGTTAAATCACATCCTTTGGAAAAAGATAAAAAGTTACCTTGTTTGTGTGAAATACCTGACGAAAATACAGGTAGAATGCCGATGATTCTTGATGTCATGAGAAGAATCAAAGCAGAAATAGGAGATGAGGTCGCTTTATATGGGTTGATATGTGGTCCCTTTACGCTAGCCTCTCATCTTAGAGGAACAAGTATCTTTATGGATATGATGACAGACCCCCAATATGTCATGGATTTAGTAGAATTTTGTGGTCAAGTGGCTATAAAGATGTCTGAGATGTATATAGAAGCTGGCATGGATGTCATAGCAGTGGTGGATCCTTTGGTGAGCCAAATTTCACCAAAGCATATTGATAAGCTGCTAGCACCCTCATTTACTGCTGTATTTGATTATATTAGAAGTAGGGATAAATATTCGTGTTTCTTTGTTTGTGGAAATGCAACAAAACAAATTGAATCCATGTGCAAAATGAATCCTGATGGCATATCTATTGATGAAAATGTGAATATGGCAAATGCTAAGCAAGTGACAGACCGTTATAATATTGCCATTGGTGGGAACATTCCTTTAACAACAACTATGCTTTATGGTACGCAACAAGATAATATGAAAGCGGTCATCGATTTGTTAGATAGCATGGATCATCATAACCTGATTATTAGTCCGGGTTGTGACATGCCCTATGAGACACCCATAGAAAACACCATTGCCGCTACGCAAGCAGTAAAAACACCAGAAGCGGTTAGAGAAATGATTAAGAACTATGAATCTGTTAGTTTTAGCGATATTGAAGTAGAAATCCCTCAATATGATCAATTAGAAAAAGTGTTAATAGAAATCTTTACATTAGATCCAGAACAGTGCGCGGCATGTACTTATATGGTCAATGTCATTAAGGATAACTACGAATACATGAAGGATTATGCTGATTACACGGTTTACAAATACAATATAAAAGAAGATATCGCAAGAACGATGAAAATGGAACTGACTAATCTACCAACAATTTGTTTTGACGGAAAACCAAAATGGATTTCTATCATACCAGGAAAAGATGAGTTAATAAGCGAAGTTAAAAAAGCGTTTGATCAAAAACGCTCAAATAAATAAGGATTTAAGAAAGGAGATCAGGGATGAGTAAAGAAGCAATATTTGAAGCGGCAAAACAATCAATCATTGACTCAGATGAGGATCAAGCATTAGAAACACTTAAAGAAGCAGAAGCACAAGGTATTGATATGGTTGAACTTTTAAGTGAAGGATTTAGTGCAGGAATGAAGGAGTTGGGAGATTTATTTGGGAGTGGAGAAATATTTTTACCAGAACTTATTTTTGCAACTGAAGTTATGAAAAAAGTCACCAGTGAAATAGAAAGTAAGATGGAGTTTGGCGACATTCAGTCAAAAGGAGTCATGGTTATTGGTACAGTAGAAGGCGATGTGCATGATATTGGAAAAGGCATTGTGGCTTCTTTGATTAAAACTAATGGGGTCACTGTCCATGATTTAGGACGCGAAGTACCAGCTCAAGTATTTGTCGATAAAGTCAAAGAATTGAATGCAGACTTTTTAGGGAGCAGTGCATTGTTGACAACGACTATGACAGAACAAAAGAAAATTGAAGAGTTATTAGAAAAAGAAGGTTTAAAAGGAAAAGTAAAAACAATGGTAGGTGGTGCTCCAGTGACACAAAGATGGGCTGATCGTATTGGTGCGGATGCTTACTGTGAGGATGCTGCGGAATCAGTTCAAGTCATTTTAGAATGGATAAAAGCGCTATAAGCATGGCCTTGAGTGAAAGGAGTCGTTAATGACTAAGTTCAAACATGAAAATGATATTTATGGCTACCATATTCTTAGAAACGAAGATCTCGATGCCATTCACGAAGCAACCCTTCATCTACTTGAATCCTACGGATTGCAAATCCATGGAGAAGCAGCTTTAAAGCTATATGAAGAAGCGGGCTGTCAGGTGGATAAAACAACAGGTAGGGTTCGTTTCCCTAGACAACTTGTAAATGATAGTATTGAAGCTTGTCCAGAAGAATTTGTTTTATGCGGTCGAGATCCAAAGTATGATACCCTTGTAGGTAAAAAGAATGTAGCTTTTAAAAACTTTGGGACAGGTGTTCTTATACGAGATTTATACACCGGTGTAGTCAGAGAATCCACAAAAGAAGACCTTGGTAATGTGGCTAGGTTTATAGATGCCATGGATACTGTAGATGTTTTTTCTATAGCAGTAACAGCAGGGGATGTTAATCAAAAAGTAAGAGCCCTTCATGAAGCAGAGGTGGTTTTTAATAATTTAACCAAGAATTTTGCCCATGATTTAGAAGGAGTTAAAAACACACAAAGATTTATTGATATGGCTGCAGCGATCCAGGGTGGTTATGATCAATTGAGAGAAAGACCGATTATTGCCATGGGAGCTTGTCCCAATAGTCCTTTAGAAATTAACAAGAATGAGACGGATATTATTATATTATCTGCCAAACATGGACTACCCATAGATATATTGTCCATGGGTTTATGTGGAGGAACAACACCCGCTACTCTGGCAGGTACATTGGTCACTACAAACGCTGAAATACTTGGAGGCATTGTTCTAGCTCAAATTGTTAATAAAGGAAATCCTATTTTATATGGGAGTTCAACGACGATTATGGACATGAAAACAACAACATCACCGGTGGGTGCCCCTGAACATGCTATGTGTGGATCTGCAGTAGGTCAAATTGGACATTATTACGGTATACCTACAAATGTAGGTGGCACATAGGGGGACAGTAAATGTTTAGATGAACAATTAGGTCATGAGAAGACAATCACTTCACTAATGCCTGCTTTAACAGGTAGTAATATCATTTATGGCATGGGAATGATGGAAATGGGAATGACCATGAGTTATGAACAATTACTCATTGACCAAGAAATCGTCAGAATGATTCGTAGAGTCTTGCAAGGAATTGTTGTCAATAAAGACACCATAGGATTGGATGTGATTAAGGCAGTGGGACCAGCAGGAAACTACTTATCTCAAAGACATACCCTTAAGTATATGAGACAGGAATTATCCACTACACAACTCATTAATCGCAAGATGAGAGAAAGATGGGAAAAAGAAGGTAGCAAAGATATGGCAGCATTAGCGAGAGAAGAAGCCATCAAATTACTAGAATCCCATAAACCAACTCCATTACCCACTGATGTCCAGAAGAGGATTCGAGATATCGTGGAAGAAGGTGAAGCTGAGGCGATAGAACTAGCTGCTTTCAAAGAAAAGCAAAATTAAGAGAAAGGAAGGAAAACATGGAAGAAAAGAAATTCTTTACCCGGATGGGTGATGGATCGATTGTCTATATGACAGAAAATCAAATCCGTGCAGACATCGAAGAAGGTGTTAAAGATGCAGCCAGACGCGGTAAAATTGATCCACTGACTGATGACGAAAAAGAAGCATTGTATCAAATTATCACCATGCCAGGATCCATTGTAGGAGTAGAGCCTGGTATGCAAATTGTGACATCTAATGATTCTGGTTCAGATAAAATAAGCACTAAATGTGGCATTCCAACATCTAGAGATGTGAACGCAATGATACACGAGCGATTACTAGGATGTGATTCAGTTGATATTGGCTACAGTGATTATAACTACAAGACTGTAAAAGGTGTAGCAAAAAGAGAGGCAACAGTGCTCAAACAAGCCTTAAATCAGTGTACAATGCCGTTGTTTTATGGAGCGATGCCTAACTTAGGGTTTTATACAAAACCAGATGGACCAGTAGAAAATTGGGCGGTATTATTGCCTGAAGGTAGAATTGATGAAGCATTAAAGGCACAAGAAGAAGCAGTAGACCATGCTGTAAGAGATATTGTTTATGTAGCTGAGCAAATGAACGATGTAGGTGCTGATGCATTTATGTTAGATACTAGTGGGGCAGCCGGAGACGCTGATTTTCTTGTGGCTCTTAAAGCGACAGAAATCATACGTGACAGATTTCCTGAAATGCCAGTGGAAATAGGTATGGCTGGAGAATTTGTCCTAGGAATGCATGGAAAGCTTAAATATAATGATGTGCGTTTAGCAGGACTCTATCCACATAAACAAGTAAAACTTGTTGAGCAAGCAGGTGCTAGTATCTTTGGAGTAGTGGTTAACACAAATAGTAACCGTTCATTTCCTTGGAACATGGCCAGAGTCTGTACATTTGTAAAAGCGTGTACAGATGTGGCTGAAATACCTGTTCATGCCAATGTAGGGATGGGAGTTTGTGGATTACCAATGTGTGAAAACCTGCCAAGTGATATAGTATCAAGAGCAGACAAAGCTTTAGTTGAAATCTGTAAAATAGATGGATTGTAGATAGGCGTAGGAGATCCACTAGGAGCAGAAGCAACTCATGGTATCGTCGCAAGCATGGGCGGCATGCGCACTGCCGGAGATCTGGTAATGCGTTTGCAGCTGGCCAAAAAGATGAAAATCAACGAGGCAAAAGCTTATGTGGCGGAGAAGCTTGGTGTAACCCTAGAAGAATTATGTGACGTGGTAACCATGTCCGAAATAAGAGAAGAAAAAGGATTAGGATTAGCACATGTTGAACCTTGCGCTGAGGCCAACGCAGGGATGGCAGCAAAATTCAAAATCCAAGAAATTCTTGATATTAAAATAAATTCTGTAGAAAAATTCAGAGAAAGAGCTGGACTATAATCTTTTGCAAGGAGTAAAGGAAGGGTTCGCTCTAAATGAGTGATTTGAAGGAATCGGGCTGATAGCAACTTAAAAGTTGTTATTGGCCTTTTTAATCAGTCCACTAGACATTCACAAATCCTTTAGTTATAATTGATTGGGAGACTTCATAACAAGGAGTAAATAAATGGTAACCTATACAGAGACTCAGAAAAAAAGATTCATTGAATTAGGTGTAACAGGAGAAAATTATAATGAAGTTTTTGAGAATGTAGGGGATAGGGAAAAAAGCTTTAAAAAGATTGAAAAGAAATGGATTGGCATTAATAGAGAAAAAACAAAGGATTTTTTAGCTCATAAAAAACGAACGACCTCAGTGATTGTACAAGATACACTTTCAACATGGTTGCGAGAAGAATTAGGGTATAGTCAAGTGGTGACACCGACATTTATTAATCGACAGATGCTCCAAAAAATGACGATTAATGAAGACCATCCTTTGTATCAGCAGGTGTTTTGGATAGATGATAAAAAATGTTTAAGACCTATGCTAGCCCCCAATCTATATGAGATGATGAGACAATTAAAAGAGGTGTCTCATCAAACCGTAAAAATCTTTGAAGTAGGCTCGTGTTTTCGTAAAGAAAGTCAAGGTTCAGAACACTTAAACGAGTTTACGATGCTTAATCTTGTTCAGTATGGAGGTATTTCAGAAGGGACTCAAATGTCAGTTTTAAAAAAATTAGCCTCAGAAGCCATGCAAGTTTTAAAAATAGATAATTATCAGTTAGAAATAGAAACTTCTGAAGTGTATGGACAAACTTTAGACATCATTGTCAATAATATTGAGTTAGCTAGTGGATCTTATGGACCACACCCATTGGATTATCAGTGGGGTGTTTTCCATTCTTGGGTAGGTATTGGCTTTGGAATAGAAAGATTAGCGATGACTTTAGACCAAACCCATAACATAAAAAAAGTGGGTCGAGGCTTAACTTACCTAGATGGTGCTTGCTT